>JBDKLJ010000007.1:0-29615 GCA_039806025.1 Actinomycetota bacterium
GAACAAGAGGCAATTTCGATTCTTGAAGAGGTCGAATTACCCGATGCCTAAGTCGTTGGTTTCTCAGTACGACTCGGTCTTGGCTGATCTCGACGGAGTTATCTATGAAGGTGGCAAGGCCATCAACCACGCTGTGGAGAGCATCAATAAACTTGCCGAACTTGGTATCAAGGTTGGCTATGTCACTAACAACTCGTCTCGTAAACCTGAAACTATTTCCTCACAGATTTCCGACTATGGCGTAAACGTTTCACCCGAGGATGTCGTTTCGAGTGGTCAAACCGGAGTAGAACTACTATCGACTCTGGTACCGGCTGGGTCCAAGGTTTTGGTCGTTGGCGGAGAAGGTCTTCGTGCTTACACCGAGGCTGGCGGTTTCGTCCTGGTGAATGATTCCACCGAGAAACCTGACGCCGTTATTCAGGGTTTTGCTCCAGATGTTACTTGGAAGCACCTTTCAGAAGCTGCATATTCGATTCAGAATGGTGCCAAGTGGGTTGCGACCAACCAAGACTGGACAATTCCTCAGGAGCGAGGGCTTGCACCTGGAAATGGCACATTGGTTTCGGCTGTTCACACGGCAGTCGGGCAACTCCCATTAGTTGCCGGAAAGCCAGAAGTTGCCATTTTCCAAACCGCTGTGAAGCGTTTTGGCCTCTCGCGTCCACTATTTGTAGGAGATCGAATCGATACCGATATTCTCGGTGCAAATCGAGCTGGTATCGATAGCGCTCTAGTGTTGACCGGTGTTAGCGATGCTAAAGAACTCCTTTCTTCACCAAACGACTCCCGCCCTAAGTACGTCCTTGGAGATTTGAGAGAACTCTTTGTGCCATACCAAGAGCCGAAGGCAACCAAATACGGTTACAAGCTTCGTGACGCCGAAGTGGAGCTACTCAACCGCAAGGTGCGAGTTATTAATGGCGATCCAAAGAGCCTTGATGTGCTGCGCTGCGCTTGTGCCGTGATTTGGAACAGTGGTTTAGCCATTCATGCTCTGGATGTTCAGCCCGAGATTTACCAATAGGCTAGAGGGGTTATGAATCAAGAAATCATCGAATCGGTAACTCGCGAACTAGCGAGAATCGCCGAACTTCCAGTCGAGGAACAGCCTGCCGCCTACTCTAGCCTTCAGCAGCGCCTCCAGCAAGTACTCGATGGTAAGTCTTGGTCAGAATAGATTCAGAACTAGCGGCCAGAGGGCTTGCTAGATCCCGCTCACACGCTGCAAATCTTGTTGATGCTGGACGCGTCCTAGTAGATGGAAAGCCAGCCAGAAAGGCTTCGCAAAACGTCGCCGAGGATGCCAAGCTCAAAGTAATTGAAGCCGTGGATTATGTTTCCCGTGCGGGCCACAAACTTGCCGGCGCTCTCGACGAATTCGGTGCGCTAGACCTGGTTGGTAAAACGGCTTTGGATGTTGGGGCGTCGACCGGAGGGTTCACCGATGTCTGCCTGAGGCGAGGAGCCAAGCATGTGATCGCTCTCGATGTGGGGCATGATCAAATGGCTGAAGAGTTCCGAGGCAATCCTAGAGTTTCGGTTATTGAGGGTTTCAATGCGCGTGAGCTTTCGCCAGAAACTTTGGCTGCTGCACTCGGAGTAGCGAATATTCCGGAAATCGAGTTAGTAGTTGCGGATCTTTCCTTCATTTCACTGACCCTGGTTTTGGAGCAGATGGTTTCCGTTGCTCCAAAGGCTGACTATGTGTTGCTTGTGAAACCTCAGTTCGAGGCTGGTAAGGAGTCTTTGAACGCTCACGGAATCGTAACCGATCATCGACTTCGTTGCGCCGCCATCGAAGGAGTTGCGGAGTTTGCAGAAAAACTCGGGCTAAGAGTCGTAGAAGTATTACGTTCAAGCCTGCCTGGCACCCATGGAAACATTGAATATGTCCTGTGGATGAGTGCAACTCAGGGTGAATATCTATCAAAATGGAAACAAAGGATTGCCGAGTTAGCCAAGGAGAGCAAATGAGTAGCAGATTCGTGCTGATCGTCTCTCACACGCGACGCGATGAGGCTAGAAAGGCAGCTAAGCAAACTTCTTCAGGTCTGCTCGCGGCCGGCATCACTCCGGTATTTCCAGCGCACGATCTTGCCGAGCTTCAAGGCGCCGGGTTAGATATTGCCGATTCGGTGATGACCCTCGGACACGGTGTCGAGGTTGTCGATCTAGAGCTGGCAATTGTGCTTGGCGGCGATGGAACAATCTTGAAGGCGGCCGAATTGGTTCGCGATGCGTCGACCCCACTACTTGGAATCAATCTTGGCCACGTTGGTTTTCTAGCCGAGAGCGAAGCCGATGGATTAGAGGATGCAGTTCGGCGAGTCGTGGCAAAGGACTACATCATCAAGGAGCGTTTGACTCTTGACGTTGCCGTCTTTGTTGATGGTTCGGAAGTTTTCAAGACCTGGGCCTTGAACGAAGCCACCATCGAAAAAAGTACCACCGAAAAAATGCTTGAAGTGGTCATTGAAATCGACCACAAGCCACTGACTAGTTTCGGCTGTGATGGCGTGATTCTCGGAACGCCAACCGGATCCACTGCATACTCATTCTCAGCTGGCGGCCCTGTGATTTGGCCTTCGGTTGAGGCTCTCACCGTGGTGCCTCTAAGCGCACACGCTCTTTTTGCGCGTCCGTTGGTGGTTAGCCCAAGATCCGAAATCGCGGTCGAGGTTTTGGCACGCAGTGCCGGGGCTGGAGTTCTTTGGGCAGACGGGCGTCGCACCTGGCACTTGCCACCCGGTGCCCGTGTAGAAGTGCGCAGATCGGCGGTGCCAGTGCGTTTGGCACGTTTCCGTCAGGGTCCATTCACAGACCGCTTGGTCAAGAAGTTCTCACTCCCAGTCGAAGGCTGGCGCGGTTCCGCACGAGGTAACTAATTGATCGAAGAAATCAAGATTCGCGACCTCGGTGTCATACGTGAAGCAACTCTTGCGTTTGGTCCGGGGCTAAATGTTTTGACCGGTGAAACGGGAGCGGGCAAGACCATGGTGCTCACGGCACTGGGTTTGCTGCTTGGTGAAAGGTCAGACAGCACAGCCATCCGTCAGGGTCAAGATCAGGCATTTGTTGAGGGCCGCTGGTTCCTCTCGCAGCCGGATGAAGTTGGGGAACTGGTTTCGCAAGCCGGAGGCGACATCGATGGCGGCGACCTTTTGGTGAACCGTTCAGTCACCCGAGACGGACGTGCGCGTGCATCGGTAGGTGGCGCATCGGTGCCGGTCGGAATGCTTGCCGGTCTCGGAGAACGGCTGGTCGTGGTACACGGTCAAGCCGACCAGATTCGACTCAAGTCTGCGACTGCTCAACGAGAAGCTTTGGATCGATTTGCAGGTTTAGGGGTGCTCTTATCTGACTACCGAATTTGTTGGAATGCCTGGCGAGAAGCGCAATCAAGGCTTTCCGAGCTCAAGGCCCTCTCGGCCAATAGGGTCATAGAAGCAGAGGGGCTTCGAAGCGCTATTGAGGAACTCGATCGCTTGCAGCCAATTGCTGGCGAGGATTTAGAGCTTGCTGAAACTGCAGAACGACTTACCCACAGCGAGGAACTTCGACTTGCCGCCACTTCGGCTCACGAGTTGCTCTCCAGCGAAGGATTCGAAGATTCCACCGACGCCATCGGTTTGGTAGGCAAGGCTCGAAGAATTCTGGAACAGGCTTCAACGCATGATCCGGAGCTAGGTCGACAGGCTGAAGTTTTGAAGGAGCTCGGTTTTCAGCTCGGAGAAAGTGCCGCTGCGCTCAGTGGTTACCT
Organism: Actinomycetota bacterium; assembly: GCA_039806025.1. Lineage (GTDB taxonomy): Bacteria > Actinomycetota > Actinomycetes > Actinomycetales > Microbacteriaceae > Rhodoluna. The sequence continues at coordinate 3,764 of JBDKLJ010000007.1, forward strand.
CGCTAACGCCGAGGCCGGAGGTGCTGCCGAACTCGAGCGAGTTCAGCAGCGTCGAGCAGAACTTTCTGCGGCGATTCGCAAGTACGGCCCCACCCTCAGCGATGTTGTGAGCTTCCACGAAAGTGCTGGTCGTCGTTTGCTCGACCTTGACAGTTCCGACGAACAAATCGAGACGCTCGAAGCGCAGGTGTCTGCTCTTGAAAGTGAACTTCGGGCAAAAGCGGGCTTGCTCACAGAAGCTCGAAAAGTAGCCTCGGAAAAACTTGCAGCCTCGGTTACCACCGAACTAGCGGGTCTTGCCATGGCCGGAAGTAGCCTGGTGGTCGACGTCAAACCCGCGGGCGAGCTAGGGGCACATGGTGCTGATTTGATTAGCATCCAGCTCTCGGCTTATCCGGGAGCAGAACCTAGAGCCTTGGGCAAAGGTGCCTCCGGCGGAGAACTCAGCCGAATCATGTTGGCCATTGAGGTTGTACTTGCCAGCAGTCACGAAGCGCCGACCTTCATTTTTGATGAGGTTGATGCCGGTGTGGGTGGAGCAGCGGCTATCGAGGTCGGCCGCAGGCTAGCCAATTTGGCGAAGTTTGCTCAGGTGATCGTGGTGACCCACCTAGGTCAGGTGGCTGCCTTCGCCTCTAAACACCTGAGGGTTTTGAAGACAGTTGATGATTCATACACGGCCTCCGACGTGGTAACCCTCGAAGGCGAAGCCAGAATCGAAGAAATTGCTCGAATGCTTAGCGGAATGGGCGAGAGCGACACGGCCAAGGCCAGCGCCCGCGAATTGGTCGACCGGGCCGCAGCGTTGATAAACTATTAATCCATGGCAGACACTTCAAACCATGGCAATGTACGTCACATATTCGTGACTGGAGGTGTCGCCTCCTCACTTGGAAAAGGCCTTACTGCCGCAAGTCTCGGAAACCTACTTACCGCTCGCGGATTGCGCGTGGTCATGCAGAAACTTGACCCTTACCTAAACGTTGACCCGGGCACAATGAACCCTTTCCAGCACGGTGAAGTTTTTGTTACCGAGGATGGCGCCGAGACCGATCTGGACATCGGTCACTACGAGAGATTCCTCGACATTGAGCTTGCACAGTCTGCAAACGTAACTACCGGTCAGATTTACTCTCGCGTTATTTCTCGTGAGCGTGCCGGTGAGTACCTTGGCGACACCGTCCAGGTCATTCCTCACATCACCGACGAAATTCAACGTCGCATGCGTCTACAAGCCACCGAGTCGCCAACCCCTGATGTGATCATTACCGAAATCGGCGGCACCGTTGGCGACATCGAATCGCAGCCGTTCATGGAAGCTGCACGTCAGCTTCGCCACCAGGTTGGGCGTGACAATGTTTTCTTCGTGCACGTTTCGCTGGTTCCATACATCGGTCCATCGGGTGAGCTAAAGACCAAGCCGACACAGCACTCGGTAGCCATGCTTCGCAGTCTTGGTATTCAGCCGGACGCGATTGTGCTTCGCAGCGACCGTGAACTTCCTGAAGGTATTAAGAAGAAGATCGCTCTGATGTGTGACGTTGAGTATGAGGCGGTAATCAACGCTGCAGATGCATCGAGCATCTACGACATTCCAACGGTTCTGAATAGCCAAGGTCTTGATTCCTACATCGCTAAGAGAATTTCGCTGAAGGTTAAGGATGTTGACTGGACTCGCTGGAATGCAGTCTTGGACGCAGTTCACAAGCCAAAGCACGAGGTAAAGATTGCGCTGGTTGGTAAGTACATTGATCTTCCTGACGCCTACCTTTCGGTAACCGAAGCGCTTCGTGCGGGTGCCTTTGCCAACCAGACCAAGCTAAACATCAAATGGGTTGCATCAGACCTGTGTGAAACGCCTGAAGGGGCCAAAGAGCACCTTGGAGACGTCGACGGTATCTGCGTTCCCGGTGGATTCGGTGTTCGCGGTATCGAGGGCAAACTCGGGGCTTTGAAGTTTGCACGACAGCAGCAAATCCCTACCCTAGGTCTCTGCCTTGGCTTGCAGTGCATGGTTATCGAATACGCTCGCAACGAGGCTGGCCTAGAAGGCGCTTCATCGACCGAATTCGATGAAAACGCCAAGTATCCGGTGATCGCAACAATGGCCGAACAGGTAGATATTCTGAAGTCTGGCGACATGGGTGGAACCATGCGTTTGGGAACTTATGAGGCCAAGCTTGCAGAAGGCTCTATCGTGGCTGAGGTCTATGGATCGAACTTGGTGTCAGAGCGCCACCGTCACCGCTACGAAGTAAACAATCAGTATCGTGATCAGATTGGTGCAGCCGGCCTGGTGTTCTCTGGAACCAGCCCTGATGGGCACTTGGTTGAGTTCGTAGAACTTCCTCGAGAGGTTCACCCATACTACGTTGCGACTCAGGCTCACCCAGAGTTCAAATCACGCCCAACCAAGGCACACCCGCTATTCAATGGCCTAGTATCGGCAGCGCTGAAGCGTCAAGAGGCTTCACGCCTCTTTGATGTCTCTTAGAAGGCAGATCGATTCTTATCTCCGACACCTAACGGTTGAGCGGGGAATGGCCAAGAACACCTTGGCCGCGTATGCCAGAGACTTGGCGCGATACGAAACCTTCTTGATGGAGGCTGGCGTAACCGAGGCTAAGCAAATCACCAAGCTTCAGGTTGCCTCGTTTGGCGAGCAATTGGTTACAAAGTACGGTCTGAAGGCGACTTCGGTTGCCAGGGTGTTGTCTGGCGTTCGAGGGCTGCATAAGTTTTGGCTCATGGAGCAGGTTACCGATGGGGATGTGGCGGCTGCGATCAAGCCACCAACAGCCCCGAAGCGTCTGCCCAAGGCAATTAGTTTGCATGATGTGGAAAAGCTCCTGGACGCAGCCGGACCTGAAGCCGGAGATGAATCGGGTTTGGCGTTTGATCCAATCAAGGTTCGAGATCGTGCATTGTTGGAACTTCTCTATGCAACCGGCGGTCGTGTAAGTGAGATTGTGAACCTCGACTTGGACGATTTGGTCGACGAATCCATGCTCAGACTCTTCGGTAAAGGTGGAAAAGAGCGGATTGTCCCGGTGGGTTCCTACGCCAGGCGCGCCTTGGAAGCCTATCGCGTTAGGGTACGCCCGTCGCTAGCAGCCGCAGGTCGAGGAACCCCAGCGGTTTTCCTCAACCAGAGGGGCGGGCGGCTTAGCAGGCAGTCCGCCTGGCAAATAATTGCTGATGCTGCGGAAAAAGCAGGCTTGACCGCACACATTTCACCGCACACTCTCAGACATTCTTTTGCCACGCACCTTCTAGAAGGTGGCGCTGATGTTCGTGTGGTTCAGGAACTATTGGGTCACTCGTCGGTTGCCACCACCCAGATTTACACTTTGATTACCGTGGATGCGCTTCGAGAGATGTACTGGTCCGCACACCCACGCGCAAATCGGTAGGCTAGTAGGGTACCCGAGCATCGAAAGGGGGAGACCATGGCAGAGAGCAAAATCGACAGCCGATTTCCAAAGCCTAAGCCGCTGACCAGCCATGGTCCGGCTCGCATTATTGCGATGTGCAACCAAAAGGGTGGAGTGGGTAAAACCACAACATCGATTAACCTGGGTGCAGCCCTAAACGAGTATGGCCGCAAGGTTCTTTTGGTTGACTTTGACCCGCAGGGAGCGCTTTCTGCTGGCTTGGGCATCTTGGCACACGATGGTCTAACGATTTTCGATCTCATGCAGAACGAAGACTTGAACCCGCACGATGCGATTCGTAAGACCAACACTCCAGACCTAGATGTAATCGCTGCCAATATCGATCTTTCGGCGGCTGAAATGAACTTGGTCTCCGAGTTCGACCGTGAAAAGATTTTGAAGCGCATCCTACGTAAGGTTCAGGACGATTACGACGTAATCATCGTCGACTGTCAGCCTTCACTGGGTCTTCTGACCGTAAACGCTCTCACGGCGGCTCACGGTGTGATGATTCCTTTGGCTTGCGAATTCTTCGCGCTACGCGGAGTTGCAATTCTAGAGAACATCATCAAAAAGGTTCAGCGAAGCCTGAACGAAACTCTAGTCATCGACGGAGTCTTGGCTACCATGTACGACTCACGCACCCACCACTCTCGAGAGGTAATGGAGCTACTGCGTGAGAACTTTGGAGACAAGGTTTTCAAGAGCGTCATTTCCAGAACCGTCAAATTCCCTGACGCCACTCGGGTAGCCGAGCCAATTACTTCGTACGCTCCAAGTTCCGAGGCCGCAGATGCCTATCGAACCGTTGCCAGAGAACTGATTTCTCGTGGCGGAGCGCCTTAGCGAGGAACTGGCCGAAACTAAGTCCGGGTTTGCGGTCAGCCTTGGCAATTTTGACGGGCCGTTCGACCTGCTTTTGAGTCTGATCTCGAAGCACGAGATGGATATCACCGAAGTTTCGCTGTCGAAAGTTACTGACGAATTCATTCAGTATTTGAAGCAACTCGACTCTGAAGAAGAACTAGATCAGGCCTCTGAATTTATCGTCATCGCCGCCACGCTACTTGACCTCAAGATCGCTGGATTGCTTCCTAAGGGCGAAGTCGTCGATGCCGAAGACGTTGCCCTTCTCGAAGCTAGAGATCTTCTCTTTGCTCGGTTGCTGCAATACAAGGCCTTCAAAGAAATCGCCGCTTGGTTCGGACACGGCTTCAATATCGAATCTTCACGTCTTCCACGTGACGTGCGCATGGAAGAGCGTTTCCGAGACCAGAAGCCAGAGCTGGTTTGGAACATTACCCTCCCGGAATTTGCGAATCTAGCCGCCGAAACTCTTACGCCTAAGGAGATCCCAGCGGTTGGGTTGACTCACCTGCACGCATCACGCGTTAGCATCCGTGAGCAGGCGGCAATTGTTGTGACCACCCTCCGCAAGGCTGGTAAGTCTTCGTTCTTCGAGCTCATACGCGAGGTTAAGGATCGTGCCGTTGTGGTGGCCCGTTTCCTGGCGATTCTTGAGCTATATCGCCTCGCGGCAATCAGTTTTGAACAGGAAACGCCACTGGGTGACTTGCAGCTTACCTGGCGTGCCGAAACTTTCAACGAAGAACAATTAGCAGCGCTTGGAGCCGACTATGACGACTGAGAACCAGACCGAAATGAAGATTTTGCAGGATGACCTGCACGCAGCGGTTGAAAGCATACTGATGATCACCGACGCGCCCATCTCTCTGGTGACCCTGGCAACCGCTCTCGAACAGCCGGTAAACGTTGTCCGAGATATCGTCCTCGAAATTCAAGCCGACTTCAATGGTGAAAACGGTGGCCGGGTGCGTGGATTTGAACTTCGCGAAGTTGGCGGTGGATGGCGACTATACGTGCGCTCAGACTTCGACTGGGCGGTCAAAATGTTCGTAGCCAACGAAAACCCGACCAAGCTCTCTCAGGCCGCCCTGGAGACTCTGGCGGTTATTGCCTATAAGCAGCCGATCAGTCGTGGCCAGGTCGCTTCGATTCGAGCCGTGAACGTTGACTCGGTGGTAAAGACCCTGCTGAGTCGCGGTCTTATTACTGAGCTTTATACAGATTCCGAGACCGGCGCGGTGCACTTCGGCACCAGTGACCTAATGCTGGAACTTCTTGGAATCAACTCGCTGGACGAGCTACCGCCGCTCAGCCCACACCTACCGGATGCGAACAGTGACTTTGAACTCAACTAACGAGCAGGTACGCCTGCAAAAGGCGCTGGCTTCCGCCGGCGTCGCTTCTCGTCGTGCCTGCGAAGACCTGATTGTTCAGGGGCAGGTAAAGGTAAACGGGAAGCTGGTGCAGGAACTTGGCACCAAAATCGATGTCGAACGAGACAAGGTCACCGTTCGTGGTGTCCCTGTCGTTTTCGACACCGGCCGGGTATACCTTGCGCTAAATAAGCCCAAGGGGGTCATCAGCACCATGGCGGATGAAGAGGGTCGCCCCGACCTATCCGAATTCGTACTCGATTACGACCGCGTATTCAACGTCGGTCGCCTAGACGGTGAAACCACTGGTTTGATTCTGCTCACCAATGATGGAGATCTTGCCAACAAGCTGTCACATCCAAAGTTCGGTGTCGAAAAAACCTACATCGCCAAGATTGTGGGCATCGCTGATGAAACCCTGCTTCACAAGTTGAACAGCGGTTTTGAACTTGAGGACGGGTTCATCAAGGCCGATCGTGCCAAAATCATCGACGCTTCCAAAGGCCACAGCCTAATTGAGGTTGTTCTGCACTCCGGTCGTAATCGAATCGTGCGTCGAATGTTTGAACACATCGGTTATCCGGTGGTGGATTTGGTGCGCAAACAGTTCGGCCCAATCCACCTTGGAGGTCTCAAACTAGGCCACGTCCGCCAGTTGAGTAAACTTGAGATTGGTGCGCTCCTGAAGTTTGCAGAAGGCGCGAAGGCGCGAGCACCAAGACCTAAAGACAAAACACAGGCAAAGAAAAGGCGTTAGCGATGATGAGAGCCATCCGTGGAGCTATTCAGCTCGATGTTGATGAGCGCGAACACCTGCTCAAGTCAACTGCCGAACTGCTTTCCAAAATTCTTCATGCCAATGACATCGATAATTCCAATCTGGTCTCTATCTTTTTCACGGCAACCCCTGATATCCGCAGCGAATTTCCAGCTGTAGCCGCTCGCGAACTAGGGCTTGGCGACGTACCGCTTCTATGCTTCGTGGAAATGGACGTCGCCGGCGCATTGCCCAGAACTATTCGCGTGATGGTGAACGCTGAAATCGACAAGGCTCGTGGCGAGATTCAGCACATTTACCTTCGTGGCGCCACTGCACTCCGTCAGGACCTAGCCCAGTGACCGGCCGGGTTCAGGGAAACGTAAGAATTGTTGGAACCGGCTTAATCGGCACCAGCATTGGTTTAGCCCTAACCAAGCAGGGTAGTTCGGTTTCGTTGCATGATGCCTCACCAGCGAATGAAAGACTCGCAGCTGATTACGGTGCAGGTCTGGTTGCCTCTGGTGAAGAGTCGCCTGATCTAATCGTGGTTTGCGTTCCACCAGATGTAACCGCTCGAGTTATCGCCGCCGAAATGAAGGCGTACCCAAACGCAATTGTTACCGATGTTGCATCGGTAAAGTCACGAATCTTGGACGAATTAGCGGCTTCTGGCGCTGACTTATCTCGCTACGTGGGCTCACACCCCATGGCCGGTCGCGAAAAGGGCGGTGCTGCCAGCGGGCGCGCTGACATTTTTATTGGTCGTCCGTGGGTCATTGCTACTCACCAACTGGCTTCTGGCGCGGCTATGAAATTGGTTGAAGAATTGGCTCTAGATTTGGGGTCCACCCCGATTCGCATGACGTCCGCCGAACATGATCGTGCAGTGGCTCTCGTATCTCACGTGCCGCAGTTGGTCTCTTCCCTTCTTGCGGCTCGCTTGGTTGGAGCCAGTGGAGTGGAACTAGCCGGGCAAGGATTGCGCGACACCACAAGGATTGCAGCGTCTGACCCGAAACTTTGGGTTCAGATTCTGGGTGCAAATGCCTCTGAAATCGTTGGACTCTTGCGTGACTACCGTGACGATCTAGATCGAGTAATCGACGCTCTGGCTGATGTTGATGCCAGCGGCGCGCTGAGCACGATAGACCAGACCATCGCCAACGGAAATCGCGGTGTCGAGCAACTTCCAGGAAAGCACGGCGCAAAGCGCTCGCAGTTGTCAGCCTTCACAGTGGTAATTGAAGACCGTCCCGGTGAACTTGCCAGACTCTTCAATGAAATTACCGAAATCGGAATCAACGTCGAAGACCTCAAGCTTGAGCACAACCCCGGTGCACAGCTGGGTATGGTCGAACTTTCGGTCGATCCGAGCCAGGCCAGAAAACTTCAGGACGACCTCACCACACGTGGTTGGAGGTTCGCCTAATGGTTACCATCGTTGCAATCGACGGACCAGCCGGTTCAGGTAAGTCAAGCGTGTCCAAGGCTGCCGCTCGCCGTCTTGGCTTTGGTTATTTGGACACCGGAGCCGCATACCGCGCACTTTCCTGGGCGGTAATGAATGGGCATCTAAGCAACCCCACCGAAGATAATTTCAATGGCTTTGATTATCAGATCTCGCTAGACCCAGATAACTTCTGGGTTCGCAGTTACGGCGTCGACGTCACCGAGGAAATCCGTAAACCTGAGATCGCACAGAACGTTTCAGCCGTTGCCGGAGTTCTTCGAGTTCGAGCTTGGATGAAAGAATTCACCCGTGAATTAGCGCTTGGCGCCACTGTGCCTGGAGTGGTTATTGAAGGTCGCGACATCACCACGGTAGTTTTCCCAGATGCCGATGTGAGAATCTTGTTGACCGCGAGCGAGGAAGTTCGCCTTGAAAGACGTGCGGGGGAGTTGAGCCCAGAGGCTTTGGCTACCTTGCGCCAACAGGTGCTAGAACGCGACGCCAAGGATTCAAAGGTTGTCGATTTTATGAATGCAGCCCCTGGCGTCACCTTGGTGGACACCACCAACCTAAACTTTGAACAGTCAATTCAGGCTGTAGTTGACCTTGTAGAAGGAAGTACCAAATGAGCGACGAGTTCGACAAGGATCTGGATCCGGCATTTATCGAGAAGCTCGCAAACATGAGCGAAGCCGATGCGGAAGCCCGAGCGACTTCGCTTCGCGCGGGCCTTGATGACTACGAGTTGGAAAGCGAAGACCTAGAGGTTCTAAGCGATAACTTCGGCTTCCTCATCGAGGAAGAGGAAGAAGGCCCGCTTCCGGTTCTTGCCATCGTTGGGCGACCTAACGTTGGAAAATCTGCGTTGGTAAATCGAATTCTTGGTCGCCGTGAGGCGGTTGTCGAAGACAAGCCGGGTGTCACCCGTGACCGCGTTTCATACAAAGCCGAATGGGCTGGTCGTAAGTTCACTTTGGTTGACACGGGAGGCTGGGAACCGAACGCCAAAGGAATCGACAAGTCAGTTGCTGAACAGGCCGAAATCGCCATTGAACTGGCCGATGCCGTCTTATTCGTGGTCGATGCAACAGTTGGAGCTACATCCACCGACGAACGCGTGGTTCGTCTGCTTAGAGCCTCGGGCAAGCCGGTAATTCTGGTTGGCAACAAGATTGACGATGCACACCAAGACCCTGAGGTGGCCGCTCTCTGGTCACTCGGCTTGGGCGAACCGATGCCGGTTTCAGCTCTGCACGGTCGCGGGGTTGCCGACATGCTTGACCGAGCACTCGAAGCGCTTCCAAAAGTCTCCGCGGTAGCACAAATCGAAGTCGGCGGCCCACGCCGAGTGGCTCTAATCGGACGCCCAAATGTCGGTAAATCATCGCTTCTGAACAAAGCGGTAGGCGCCGAACGTGCAGTGGTTAATGACCTTGCCGGTACCACCCGTGATCCGATTGACGAACAGGTGACCATTGCTGGCAAGGTTTGGCGCTTTGTCGACACCGCCGGTATTCGCAAGAAAAAGCACATGAACCAAGGAGCAGACTTCTACGCCTCATTGCGCACCCAAGCCGCTCTGGAGCGCGCCGAAGTAGCCGTCGTGCTTTTTGATGTCACCCAGCCAATTTCAGAGGCGGACATCCGCATCGTGGACATGGCTCTCGAATCCGGTCGCGCGCTCGTCCTAGCATTCAACAAATGGGACGAACTCGACGACGACCGCAGGCGTTATCTGGAGCGAGAAATCGAGCAGCAGCTGGCCCACGTCGAATGGGCTCCGCGAGTGAACATTTCTGCCAAGACCGGCCGCCACATCGAGAAGCTTGTTCCGGCTCTTGAGGTTGCGCTTGACTCGTGGGACATGAGAATCCAAACCGGAAAGTTCAATGCGTTCCTACAGGAACTAACTATGGAATTCCCGCACCCCGTTCGCGGAGGAAAGCAGCCTCGCATTCTCTTCGGAACTCAAGCTGCCGTGCGTCCGCCAAAATTTGTATTGTTCACCACAGGATTCTTGGATGAAGGCTATCGTCGCTTCATCCAACGTCGACTCCGCGAAACCTACGGTTTCGAGGGAACGCCAATCGAAATTGGTATGCGTGTGCGAGAGAAGCGCAAGCGTACCTAATTGGCGGCCACGGGCTGTAGCGCAGCTTGGTAGCGCACTTGTCTGGGGGACAAGGGGTCGCAGGTTCAAATCCTGTCAGTCCGACAAATATTCAGGAAGGTTAGTCGCATGAGTGAGCAGTCCATTTGGGCACAGCTTCGCACCATTCCTAACCTGCTGAGCCTGCTGAGATTGGCGCTGGTGCCGGTCTTCCTATGGTTGATTCTGAACAATCATCCTGGGATAGCCTTTATGGTTTTGGTTGTTGCGTCAATCACTGATTACCTTGACGGGTATTTCGCCAGAAAACTAAACCAGACCACTCGAATCGGTGCACTACTAGATCCGGCAGCTGATCGCCTCTACATTTTTGCGACCCTGGTTGGTCTGGCTTACACCGCAAGCATTCCATTCTGGTTGCCGATTGTGGTCATCGCGCGAGACGTTGTCTTGGCTTTCACTATCCCGTTGTTAGCCAGTAAAAACTATGGCCCGCTACCGGTTCATTTCCTGGGCAAGGCTGGCACCTTTGCGCTGCTTTACGCGTTCCCGCTGTTGCTTCTGGCTGATTGGTGGCAAGCGGCCGCACTCGCCATTTTGCCGATTGCCTGGGCCTTCGCACTTTGGGGTGTAGGCCTCTATTGGTATGCCGGATACCTGTATCTCAAGCAGGTTTGGCAGCTGGTTTTTCGCAGAGAAATTTAACGCTAGATTAGATAAATCATGACCTACCCAAACGATCCGAAAAACGCGAATTCAGACGACGTCACGTCTACTCAAGCGTTTTCAGAGGACCTCATTGAGGACCCGAAAGATGGTTTGGACGACGAGGAACTTGCTGCAGTTGCCGCTCTTCCTGCCGGGTCGGCTCTGCTGATTGTGAAGCGTGGCCCGAGCGATGGTTCTCGCTTTCTTCTAGATGTTGATGTCACAACTGCCGGTAGGCACCCGAATGCGGAAATTTTCTTGGACGACGTAACTGTCTCACGCAAGCACGCAGAATTCCGTCGCAGCGGCAACTCGTTTACCGTGGTCGACTTAGCTTCGCTAAACGGCACTTACCTGAACGGTTCTCGGGTTGACTCGGCACCACTGCACGACGGCGACGAAGTGCAGGTTGGCAAATTCAAGCTCACCTTCTATTCCGCTTCGGCGAATCGAGCGTAGCCATGGTGGTAAGGCCCACCTCGCTTTCGTCTGCGAGGTCTTCGAAACTCTTCACCATCGGCCGTGTGCTTGGTCTGCTCGAAGCCGATTTTCCAGAACTTTCTCCGTCAAAGCTTCGTTTCCTAGAGGAGCAGGGCCTGGTTTCGCCGCAGCGAACCGAATCGGGCTACCGCAAATTCACCGAGGACGATGTTGATCGCCTACGCATCATTTTGGAACTGCAGCGCGATCAGTACCTGCCGCTAAAAGTTATTCGCAAATACCTGGACGATCTGGATGCCGGAAAGAAGCCTTCGCTGCCTAGTTCTGGCAACCACAAGACCTTGCGATCGAAGCCTGGCCGTAATTACAGCGAGCTCGACCTGATTGCTGAAACCGGCATCACTCCTGCCTTGATTTCGGATGCCCGTGAAGTCGGTCTTCTGGGTTCTGGAACTTTCACCGTGAACGATATTGCTATTGCGCGATCAATCGTTCAGTTGCAGCGTTTCGGAATTGCGCCTAGACACCTGCGTGGTTTGAAAGCCGCGGCCGATCGTGAGATTGGCATCATCGAGGGCGTGGTCGCCCCCGTTTTGGCCAAGAATGAGACCGGTTCCCGTTCGCGTGCCGCTCATTTTGCAGCGGAAATTGAGGCGCAGTTTGCCTCGATTCGCAGCGAACTTATCCACTCAGTGGTCGACAAAATCGACTCTTGATTATCGGCGCGACACGCCGAAGATATTAATTAACGCAACACTCGATATATTTGCCACCAAAATTAAACCTAAGGTTGAAGGTGAAGGAGGAGAGATGACCGAACAAAACAGCTTTGACTTTGGCGACAGTGGTCAGGATCTACTCTTCACCGACGGTCTACCAAGCAGCGCCCCAAACACTGGTTACAGCGGTAACGCTTCGGCATCTGCTGCCGGCATCAGCTATAGACAGCTTGACTACTGGGATCGCACCGGATTGGTTCAGCCGTCAGTTCGCGGAGCCTCCGGCTCGGGAACCCAACGTCTTTACGCGTTTCGCGACATCCTGGTTCTAAAGCTTGTTAAGCGCCTTTTGGACACTGGAGTTTCACTTCAGCAGATTCGTATCGCGATTAACCAGCTCCGCGCCTCTGGAATTAACGACTTGGCGAAAACCACTCTGATGTCTGACGGAGTGAAGGTTTACATGTGCAACAGCGGGGAAGAGGTCATCGACCTACTCGACCGTGGACACGGTGTATTTGGAATTGCTGTTGGACGCGTCCTCAAAGAAGTTGAGGCCACACTCTCGACTATTGTTCCGAGTTCTCTTGATCAGTTGGACGATCTGGCTCAGCGACGTCAGTCGCGCCAAGCTGCTGTGTAAGTTCAGCGTTCTCGGCAGCTTCAAGTTTCAAAACATCATCTAACCCCTGGCCACGCATAACGCGGTTGAGGCGCACAACCTTTCGGCTGTTGCGAGATAGCTTTCCAGTTGTCTTTTGACCCATTGACGCCAGTGCAAACTCCAAAACCTTGTCGAACTCACCAGCGATTTCAATTGCAGATTCCCCTGGCCAGCCGTGAATTGGGCGACCGGCTCCCTGAGCCTGTTGCAAAACGGTGCGTTCTTCGATGACCTGCGGCAGAATCCGGTCTCCGTATTTTTCGCGCAGCTCGGAAACTCGGAAGTCGCCTTCGCTCGATTGCGGACGGAAGCGGTTGATAAGGATGCCGAGAATCTGCAGGCGGTCGACCAAGCCCTTACGGAGTTCGTCTAGCGCGGCTGTGGTGCGATCCGCTCCAACCACGGAAAACAGCGAGGGTTCACTCACGATGATTACGCGGTCGCTGGCAACCCATGCGGTTCTGGTTAAACCGTTTACCGAAGGGGGAGTGTCAATGATGCAGAGGTCGTATTCACGCTCAACGCGGGCCAAGGCGCCTTCGAGTTTCCAAATTTCACCAATGGTTGGTTCTGGAGAGTCAAAAGCCTGTGCCTTCGGGCTACCGACCATGACATCTATCTTGCCGGCGTGCAATTTCGTCCAGGTGCTTTCAACGATTGAGCGGTGAACTACTGAATGACGCGGGTTAGCCAATACGTCGGCGATAGTTTCACGGAATTCACCGATGGCACCTAGGCCAGTCGTAGCATCACACTGAGGGTCAAGATCAACAACCAAAGTCTTTAAACCCTGTGCAAAAGCCGCCGACGCTAGGCCAAGAGCGACGGTGGTCTTACCGACACCGCCCTTTAGTGAGCTAACGCTTAGAACATGCACGAGTAATAGGATACCTTTGCTATAGGACGTTTAGTTCTCGATGTTCGTCTATCCAAACTCCTGAGGTGGCAATGTTCAAAAAAATCCTGGTGGCTAACCGCGGCGAAATTGCGATTCGCGCATTTCGTGCGGCATATGAACTAGGTGCTCGCACCGTTGCAGTTTTCCCGTATGAAGACCGCAATTCAAGCCACCGTCTGAAAGCCGATGAGGCATATCAGATTGGATCAGAAGGACACCCGGTCAAGGCGTACCTCAGCGTCTCCGAAATCATCCGTGTAGCCAAAGAATCTGGCGCAGACGCCATCTACCCTGGTTACGGCTTCCTCTCTGAGAACCCAGAGCTTGCTCAGGCTGCCGCCGAAAACGGTATTACCTTCATCGGTCCTGGTTCAGACGTCCTTGAGATGGCTGGAAACAAGGTAAACGCTAAGGAAGCAGCGATTGCTGCCGGTGTGCCAGTATTGGCTTCCTCACAGCAGTCTGCAGATGTAGACCTACTGGTCAAAGAAGCCGACAAAATCGGTTTCCCAATCTTCGTAAAGGCGGTTGCCGGTGGTGGTGGCCGCGGTATGCGTCGAGTAGAGAAGAAAGACGACCTTCCAGCAGCGCTCGCAGAAGCTAGCCGTGAGGCCGAGAGTGCCTTTGGAGATCCTCGTGTATTCCTCGAGCAGGCGGTACTGCGACCTCGTCACATTGAGGTTCAGATCCTTGCCGATGGTCAGGGCAACGTAGTTCACCTTTTCGAGCGTGACTGTTCGATTCAGCGTCGTAACCAGAAGGTTGTCGAAATCGCCCCAGCTCCACTCATTACCGAGGAACTGCGCCAGGCGCTGTACCGCGATGCCGTGGCATTTGCTACCAAAATCGGCTACAAAAACGCTGGAACCGTCGAGTTCCTAATCGACACCGTGGGTGCCAACGCGGGCAAGCACGTGTTTATCGAAATGAACCCTCGAATTCAGGTGGAACACACCGTCACCGAGGAAATCACGGATATCGACCTCGTTCAAGCGCAGATGCGCATTGCTGCAGGGGCTAGCCTTCCTGAACTGGGTCTTACGCAAGACAAGATTTCAATGCACGGTTTTGCGGTGCAGTGCCGAATCACCACTGAAAACCCGGCGCTAGGGTTCAAGCCAGATTCCGGCAAGATCACCACTTACCGTTCGCCTGGTGGAGCAGGCATTCGCCTCGACGGTGGAACCATTGCTGCCGGTAGCGAGGTAAGCCCGCACTTCGATTCGCTTCTCGTGAAACTAATTGCCAGAGGTCGCGACTTCCACTCAGCTGTAATTCGTGCCGAACGTGCGCTCGCGGAATTCCGTATTCGCGGTGTTTCCACCAACATCTCGTTCATGCAGGCCGTACTTGCGGATCCAACCTTTGCCAGCGGTGACCTATCGACATCCTTCATCGACGAACGCCCTCAGCTTTTCACTCAGAAGCCTTCACAGGACCGTGGAACCAAGATTCTTACCTGGTTGGCAGATGTAACCGTAAATCAGCCATACGGACCGCGTAACGGCCGTACCGCGCCGTCTCTGAAGTTACCTCAGCTTGACCTTTCGAAGCCTGCTCCAGATGGCTCTCGCCAGAAGTTGCAACAGCTTGGGCCAGCGGGTTTCGCCAAAGCGCTACGTGAACAAAACACAGTTGCCGTAACGGACACCACTTTCCGTGATGCCCACCAGTCGCTTTTGGCCACTAGAGTGCGCGGACGTGACCTAGTGAAGGTTGCCCCGTACGTTGCACGTATCACTCCAGAGTTGCTTTCGGTCGAGGCCTGGGGAGGTGCCACCTACGATGTGGCGCTTCGTTTCCTCGGCGAAGACCCTTGGCAGCGTCTGGCTGCGCTTCGTGCCGCTATGCCAAACATTTGTATTCAGATGCTGCTTCGAGGCCGAAACACTGTCGGTTACACCCCGTATCCAACCGAGGTAACCGAAAGCTTCATTCGTGAAGCGGCAGCTACCGGCGTCGACATTTTCCGAATCTTTGACGCTCTGAACGACATCGATCAGATGAAGCCTGCCATCGAAGCCGTTGTCGCCACAGGAACCTCGGTTGCTGAAGTGGCGCTGTGCTACTCCGGTAACCTGCTAGACCCTAAAGAAGATCTTTACACTCTGGATTACTACCTCGGTTTGGCAGATCAAATCGTGGCTGCTGGGGCTCACATCCTGGCGATTAAAGACATGGCCGGTCTACTTCGTCCGGCGGCCGCTGCAAAGCTTGTCTCAGCGCTGCGTGAACGTTTTGACCTGCCTGTGCACCTTCACACCCACGACACCGCAGGCGGCCAGTTGGCAACGCTGATGGCGGCCATTGACGCTGGGGTAGATGCGGTTGACGTTGCTTCGGCTCCGATGGCAGGAACCACCAGCCAGCCTTCTGCTTCTGCTTTGATCGCTGCCTTGGCAGATACGCCTCGCGACACTGGCATTACCTTGGACGCGATGACGGCTCTGGAACCTTACTGGGAAGCCGTGCGCCGAGTTTACGGGCCATTCGAATCTGGCCTACCAGGACCAACCGGACGTGTCTACAAGCACGAGATTCCAGGCGGACAACTTTCCAACCTGCGTCAGCAGGCAATTGCGCTTGGACTCGGTGACCAGTTTGAGAAGGTCGAAGACATGTACGCCGCGGCCAATGAAATTCTCGGACGTCCAACCAAGGTGACCCCATCGTCGAAAGTCGTTGGAGACCTCGCACTTCACCTTGTTGCTGTTGGCGCAGACCCTAAGGATTTTGCCGAAAACCCTCAGAACTACGACGTCCCAGACTCGGTAGTGGGATTCATGGCTGGCGAACTCGGAGATCTTCCAGGTGGCTGGCCAGAGCCGTTCCGCACCAAGGTATTGGCTGGCAAGAACCCTAAGTTCGGCCTGACTGAGGTTAGTGCCGACGACCTGAAGGTTCTTGAAAGCGGAACCTCGGACGAACGTCGTTCCACCCTGAACCGCCTACTTTTCCCAGGCCCTACCAAGGACTTCCTCGCAAACCGCGCGGCTTACGGCAACCTCGACCACGTTGAGACCATCGACTACCTCTACGGCCTAGAGGCTGGCCAGGAGCACGTGGTTGAGATTTCCAAGGGTGTCCAGCTATTTGTGGGTCTTGAAGCGATTGGTTCACCAGATGCCAAGGGTAACCGCACCGTGATGGCCACTCTGAACGGTCAGTTACGTCCAATTGACATTCGTGACCGAAAGATTGCGGTTGACACGCCACAGGCCGAAAAGGCAGACTCGAGCAACCTTGGACACGTCGCGGCACCATTCTCGGGTGCGGTAACTGTGACCGTGGTCGAAGGCGTCCACGTTGAGGTCGGTCAGCCGGTAGCCATCATCGAAGCCATGAAGATGGAAGCGACGATCACCGCAACTGCAGCCGGTGTAGTTCGTCGAATCGCAATCTCCAAGACTCAAGCAGTTGATGCTGGCGACCTGATTCTTGTGGTGGAAACCGAATAAAGTCATCACTTCACAAGTAAACTTGACCTTCGGAACCAAAGACGGGAGTAAACGTGGCATTTGGCGACAGAAAAAGAAACAAGGCCGATGAGAGCGAAAAGACTCACTCTTTGGCGGATTCTGCCGTTGACGTAGCCGGTGTGGAGCTAGCTCCAAGCACCGCTGCAATTGAAGTCGTTACCGAGTCAACTCCGGTTCGCGAGGTCAGCACCGACACTGGGCCAATTTCTCGTCGCAGCAACTACACCAGACGTGATCAGCTGCGTGGCGATACTTTTGACCAGCCAGAGCCGGCGGCGATGCTTACCGCTGATCGTTTGATTGACGTCAGTTCTAGAAACCGCCCGGCGCCTGAAACCGGTTGGAGACGTTTCCTCTACTTCCTTACCTTCCGAGCCCTGAACCTTGGAGATTCTCGCAAGGTGCGCGAGCGCAAAGCGCTTGATGCCAGAATTGCGGCAGCTCTAGAGGGTGGAGCGAAGTTCGTTCCAGTGCTAACCCGAAAGGGTGGAGTGGGAAAGACCACTGTCACCACTCTGCTCGGTATGGCCCTCTCGCTATCTCGTGAAGACCGAGTGGTGGCAATTGATGCCAACCCAGACCGTGGCACTCTAGCCGAGCGAGTTTCAAAGTCAACCCGATTCACAGTGCGTGACGTTGTGAACCGTGCTGCCGCCATCGATGGTTTCACCGAATTTTCCACGATGGTTTCCCGAGACGAGACCCGTCTGGATGTTCTAGCCTCTGACTCAGATCCGATGCTCTCAGAAGCATTCGACGAAGGCGACTACAACGTCGTTGCAGACATGGCCGCTCGGTACTACTCAGTTGTCTTGACCGACTGTGGTACGGGTATTGTTCACTCGGTTATGCGTCCGACTCTGCAGCGAGCTAGTGGCTTGGTAATCGTATCCGGTGGTTCGGTTGACGAAGCTCGCTTGGCCTCAGAAACCCTAACCTGGCTAGAAGCAAATGGCTACGGGGATCTAGTGCGCAACTCCATCGTTGCGCTGAACACCGCAACTCAGGCCACCAATCTGGTAAAGATTGATGAGATTGAACAGCACTTCAAGACCCGCGTGCGTGACGTCGTTCGAATCCCTTATGACCCAGCCTTGGCGGCCGGTTCTGTTATCAAATTCAAGCAGCTCAAGGAGCACACTCGCGAAGCCGCGCGTGAGCTTGCAGCGCTTGTGGTCGACGGCCTAAATAGCAAGAACTAGTGGCTGTTCGTGAGATTCGCCTCTACGGCGATCCGGTCCTTCGTACGGTTTGTGAACCGGTAGAAGAAATAACTCCACAAATTTCTGAGCTGGTAACAGACCTCTTAGACACCACTCAATTGCCAGGACGAGCCGGCGTTGCCGCACCGCAAATTGGTGTGAACCTTAGAGTCTTCTCGTACAACGTTCATGGCAATTTGGGCTACCTGATAAATCCGCGAATCATTGAGCTTTCGGGTGAACCTACCGAAATCGATGAAGGATGTTTGTCTGTCCCAGAGCTCTGGGAGAAGACTCCGAGATACCCGCATGCTGTTGCAGAAGGCATGAATTTGGCCGGTGAAACGGTACGAATCGAGGGCTCAGGGCTCTTGGCGCAGGCACTTCAGCACGAGTGTGATCACCTAGACGGCAAGGTTTACCTAGATCGCCTGTCGAGCGAAAATCGCAAAGTGGCCATGCGTAAACTTCGAGAAACCAGCTGGTTCTAGAAGTTTACCGCGCGGTCGATGTTGCCCTTACCGTCCTCGTAAAGTTTGGCAATTTCCTTAGCAAAGTCTCTCGCCACTGCTTCGCGTTTGATTTTCAAACTCGGCGTTAGGTGGCCACTGGCTTCGGTGAGTTCCTTATCGATAACGACAAACTTTCGAATCGACTCGGCGGTTGAGAACGACTTGTTGACCTCATCGATCGCCTTCTGAATTTCCGAGAGCACCAGTGGATCTTTCATGGCCTGCTTGATTGTGAGTTTCTCATCACCACCATGATTCTTCAACCAAACCGACAGCATCTCAGGGTCAAGGGAAATCAGTGCAGCCACGAACGGCTTCTTATCTCCAATTACCACTACCTGACCAATGAGCGGGTGTGAACGTAGTGGGTCTTCCAAACCTGCTGGGGCGACATTCTTGCCGCCTGCAGTGATCAAAAGTTCTTTCTTGCGACCGGTTATGGTTAGGAATCCGTCCGCGTCCAGCTCTCCGATGTCACCGGTCTTGAACCATTCACCTTCAAATGTTTCAGCGGTAGCGCCAGGATTTCTCCAGTAACCACGCATGATGTTGTTGCCTCGAAGCCAAATTTCACCGTCATCGGCGATCTTCACGCCACAGCCAGGCAACACTTGGCCAATTTTGCCGATCTTGATCTTGCTTGGACGAGCAATCATGGCAGGTGCAGTTGTTTCGGTTAGCCCATAGCCTTCCAAAACGGTCAGCCCAATGCCGGCGAAGAAGTAGCCCAGTCTAGAGCCAAGTGGTGCACCGCCCGAGATGGCGTACTTGAGTTTTCCGCCCATTGCTTCGCGAATCTTGCGATAGACCAGTAGGTCAAAAATGAAGTGCTTCAATCCAACACCCAAACTGGCCTTACCGTTGGCTTCTCGCTCTCTCGCATAATCAACCGCGGTAAGTGCAGCCTTGCGGAAGATGTCACCCTTACCGCCGCTTTCTGCCTTTTGTTCGGCGGCGTTGTAAACCTTTTCGAAGACACGAGGCACCGCCAGGAGGAAATCTGGTTTGTAAGACACCATTGCCGGTCCGACATCCTTGGCATCAGCCTTGTGTCCAACCTTGACGCCAACGTGCACGGCGAGAACCTCAACAAAACGGGCAAAGACGTGTGCGAGCGGAAGGAATAGCAGTGTAGAGCGCCCGGTCTGGAGAACCTCAGGTATTTCCAACATCGCGTTCTTGCTAAGTTCTACGAAACCTCGGTGAAGAAGTTCGCAACCCTTCGGCACTCCGGTGGTGCCCGAGGTGTAGATGATGGTAGCTAGGTCGTAAAGGCCAGCGCGGGTGCGTCGCTGTTCGAGAGCCTCATCGTCGATGTCGTGACCGCGTTGAACCAACTGCTCGATCGAGTCCTGATCAAGCCTCCAGACCTGGCGTGCCAGCGGAACCGAGGCTTTGATCGACTCAAATCGATCTTGGTGCTCTGCGGTTTCAAGGAAAACTGCAACCGAGTCGCTGTCCGACAAAATCCAGTGCATTTGAGTTGGCGATGAGCTCTCATAGATAGGTACCGAGACGGCACCAGCAAACCAAATAGCGAAATCAACGAGGGTCCACTCGTATCGGGTGCGAGACATGATGGCGACTGCCTGGCCAGGTTGAATACCGCTTGCTATTAGACCTTTGGCAAGAGCCACTACCTGGTTGTAAAACTCCTCGGTCGACACGTCGAGCCATTCGCCATTGCCCTTATCGATAGCGAAAAGGGGGAGCTTAGGAGTTGCCTTATAGCGGTCAACAAGAAGGTCCGTGATGTTTTGTTCATTCGGAGAAACCACAATTGGATCAATGTCGTAGGTTTTCATTCAGAGTCCCTCTTCTTCTTGCTTCTAATCAGACTAAGGGTCAGCAGCCTTCACTCCTCGCATAAAATTGAAAGACTTCAGTTTTTCAACAAAATCGTTATTAGAGGTGGCTCGATGTACGCGGTAGGGATAGACATTGGCGGCACCAAAATTGCCGGCGCACTGGTGTCGGAAGATGGCGCGATCATCCGCGAAACACGCGTGCCAACCCCTGCCTCCGATCCGGACGCAATTGCCGAAGCAGTTGTCTCCATCATCAACGAACTGAGCGAAGGCGTTGAAGTGCTAGCCGCCGGCGTTGCTGCCGCAGGCTTCGTTGACGCCCAGCGCGCCAACATCGTTTATGCACCAAACCTGTCTTGGAGAAACGAGCCGTTCAAGGCAAAGCTTGAGGCACGCCTAGACATTCCGGTTTTCATTGACAATGACGCTAATGCGGCGGGTTGGGCCGAATACCGATTCGGTGCTGGGCGCGGGTATAGCCACATGGTCATGTTGACGATCGGCACCGGCGTCGGTGGCGCAATCATTACCGACGGAAATCTTCTCCGCGGTGGGTTCGGTGTAGCGGCCGAACTAGGACACATCCGTCACATCCCAAATGGAAGACTCTGTGGCTGCGGCCGTCATGGCTGCATCGAGCAGTATGGTTCCGGAACTGCGCTACTTTCGGCAGCCACCGAGTTGGCAATGTCGGGGAAACCAGAAGGGTCAATGCTGGCCGAACTCATGGAAGCAAACGGGGGAGAGCTAAAGGGCCAGCAGGTCTACGAGGCAATCAACCAGAACGATCCTGGTGCGCTTGAGCTCTTGCGAGAGATGGGTATTGCACTTGGTAAAACCATCGCCACCCTAGCGGCAGTTTTGGACCCCGAAATCGTGATCATCGGCGGTGGGGTGAGCCTTGCAGGCGAGAAGTTGCTAGCTCCCATGCGCGAGGCGTACCTTGGTTCCCTCTCAGCCAGGGGCTTTCGACCAGAGTTGAAACTCGAGGTCGCGCAGTTTGTAAACGATGCCGGCGTGGTAGGTGCAGCCGATCTGGCACGCGCAGCCCTAAAAGGCTGAAGTAAACTAATCTAAGACTTTTGAGCAGGAGGTAGCGGATGGCTTATTTCATCCTGAAAAACTTCGTGCTCGGTCCGCTACTAAAAGCGCTTTTCCGCCCGTGGGTCAGAGGAATGGAAAACATTCCTTCGACCGGTCCGGTAATTTTGGCCAGTAACCACCTGTCTTTTTCCGATTCAATCTTCTTGCCTCTCCAGTCTCGGCGTCCGGTGGTTTTTCTCGCCAAGAGTGAGTACTTCACAGGTAAAGGCCTGAAGGGAGCGCTCACGCGTTGGTTCTTCAAGGCGACCGGTCAGCTGCCTATCGACCGCTCGGGCGGTAAGGCCTCGGAGGCGTCACTGAACACCGGTCTAAAGGTTTTGGCACAGGGACAGGTTCTCGGTATCTACCCAGAAGGCACACGTTCTCCAGATGGCCGACTCTTCCGCGGCCGCACCGGTATTGCTCGAATGGTCCTGGAAGCCAAGGTTCCGGTTATTCCGGTCGCAATGATTGACACCGAAAAGGTTCAACCAATTGGTCGCCGACTTCCACGCATCCGTCGCATCGGAATCATTGTCGGTGAGCCTTTAGATTTTTCCCGCTTCGATGGGATGGAAGGTGACCGCGTTATTTTGCGCGCCGTCACCGACGAAATCATGTATGAACTGATGAAGATTTCTGGTCAGGAATACGTGGATGTTTACGCATCGACTTTGAAAGAGAAGCGCGCCCGCACGCGCTAAGAGAGAGCAAATAATGAACGACATTTTGACCGGGCTAGATCACCACGCCTCGCTGCCGGCAGCGCAACAGCCAATTTGGCCAAACGCCGAAGAGGTAGCCAAGGTTCGAGTTGAACTTGCTAAGCAGCCTCCGCTGGTTTTCGCAGGTGAAGTCGACATTCTTCGCGCACGTCTAGCTGATGCCGCTGCTGGTAAAGCATTCCTACTTCAGGGTGGTGACTGCGCCGAGACCTTCGCCGATGCCACCGCAGACCGCATTCGTAACCGTGTCAAGACCTTGTTACAGATGGCGGTTGTGCTTACCTATGGTGCATCTATGCCGGTGGTGAAGATGGGCCGCATGGCTGGCCAGTTCGCCAAACCGCGTTCCTCGAACGACGAAACTCGCGACGGCGTTACGCTATCGGCTTACCGAGGCGACGCAGTAAACGGTTACGACTTCAACGAGGAGTCACGCACCAACGATCCTTGGCGCATGCTGAAGGCATACAACACCAGTGCCTCAACCTTGAACCTAATCCGCGCATTCACCCAGGGTGGTTTCGCAGATCTGCGCTCGGTTCACGAGTGGAACCGTGGTTTCTCGGAGAACCCAGCCAACGCTCGCTACGAAACTTTGGCTCGCGAAATCGACCGAGCCATCAAGTTCATGGCTGCCTGTGGAGCCGACTTTGAGTCGCTTCGCACCACCGAGTTTTACGTGAGCCACGAGGCGCTGCTTTTGGACTACGAACGTCCTCTGACACGCATCGATTCGAGAACCGGCAACCCTTACACGGTGTCCGGTCACTTCCTCTGGATTGGCGAACGCACTCGCCAGCTGGACAACGCTCATGTTGATTTCCTATCGAGAGTTCGCAACCCAATCGGTGTAAAGCTCGGGCCAACCACAACTGTGGAGGACGTCCTAGCTCTGATCGAGAAGCTTGACCCTGAGCGCGAGCCTGGTCGTCTAACCTTTATCAGCCGAATGGGTGCCGGAAAGATTCGCGAAGAACTTCCTAAGCTGGTTGAGGCTGTTCGCGATGCTGGAGCAACCCCGCTTTGGATCACCGACCCGATGCACGGTAACGGCATCACCACCAAGAACGGCTACAAGTCTCGCCGCTTCGATGACGTCATGGACGAAGTTCGCGGCTTCTTCGAGGTTCACCACGCAGCTGGAACCGTGCCTGGTGGAATTCACGTTGAACTCACCGGCGACGACGTTGCAGAATGCCTTGGTGGCTCTGAAGCTATTGATGAAGCAACGCTTGAAGAGCGCTACGAGTCGCTTTGCGACCCACGCCTAAACCACAGCCAGTCGCTGGAACTAGCCTTCCTGGTTGCAGAGTCGCTAACTAAGAAGTAATTAGTAACGAGCGATAAGGGTCACTGTATCGCCAACACGTACAACGGTTCCGGCCGCTGGGTTGGTTGAACGCACGTTCTTAGTGCCCCACTGACTGGTTGGCAAATTGGTGTCAACCACCACCTTTAGCCCTAGAGCCTTGAGCATATCTTGGGCTGCCAAAATACGTTGACCAACCACGTTTGGCACGGTTACCTGGTTGGTGCCTTTTGAAACCACTAGGTCAACTTTGGAACCCTTGGCCAGGTCGAGCTGGTTTGGTGCCACTTCGATGACATTGCCCTTTGGAACGGTGTCGCTGTATTCCTTGGTGATGGTGCCAACATCTAAGCCAACGAGCTGGAGAGCCGCCTTGGCTGCATCTAAAGTGAGGCCGGAAACCGCTGGGATTGCTCCAAGTGAAAGTTTGAGGTCAACCTTCGAACCTTCCGGAATCTCGATGCCGTCGCTTCCGGTGTAGTCAAAGATAGTCCCAAGATCGGCAGTGCTAAATCTTGAGTCGACCGAACCAAGGACGAATCCCGCCTTCACTAACTCCGCCGTGGCGGTTGCTAGGTCTAATCCGTTTAAGTTGGGAACCAGAACCAGTTTCGGCCCGTCGCTCAAGTAGATGGTGATTTTGCCGCCCTTGGCGATTAGTCCACCTGCTGGCGGATCCGTTTTAACTATCTGGCCCGCTTCTACCGTTGCGGAATTCACGTGTTCGATGTTCACCTTGAGGGCGAGAGTCTCGAGAACGTTTTGGGCCTGAACCATTGTTCGCCCGGTGAGTTCTGGAACGGGGGATAGAGCCCCTGGCCCAGCGGCAAACCACCATCCTGTCAAACCGCCAAGGATTATGGCCAGAGTGGTCAGGATTGCAAAAGGCACCAGCTTGCTCTTCTGTCTTAGCGATTCAAACGGTTCATCGAGCTGGTCTCTAGTGACGGGATCGATCATCACGGTTGATTCGCCAGCGGTTTCTAAAGGCTGGATGATTCGTGTCGCGTTGTCTGCAGAACTTGCACCGGTCCTCATAAGAGTCAACATGGCGTCGGCGTCTTGGAGGCGGTCGTTCGGGTTCGGCTCGGTAGCAGCTAGGACTAGTCGATCCAAAGTAGCCGTGACGCCAGGAGAGGCTAGGCTCGGCGCAGGAACTCGGGAGTTTGCATGCTGGTAGGCAATTTGAACATTCTGCTCTCCGGTGTAAGGTCGCTTGCCAACCAGCATTTCGTAAAGCAAGATTCCGCAGGCGTAGATATCGGACGCCGTGGTAGCGGCCCCGCCGGTGACCAATTCCGGTGCCATGTAGCCTACGGTTCCCAACACTTCTTGGCTTTCGGTGCGGTTAGAAACGTTTCGAGCCAAACCAAAGTCGCTCAGCTTGATGCGACCTTCATTGCTGAGCAAAATGTTTTCTGGCTTGATATCGCGGTGAATGATTCCCGCTTTGTGGGCTGCACTGAGACCGGATAGCACGGCTTCTAACAGTTCTAGAGCGCGAGCAGGATCAATGACCTGGAAATCGTCCAAGACTTTACGAAGGGTGGTTCCACGAACTAGCTCTAGGACGATGTAGGTGTAGTCGCCGTGCTGGCCCTGGTCGTAGATGTTTACTAGGTTCGGGTGGTTTAGTGCTGCCGCCACCCGAGCTTCGGTAACGAACTTTGCCCTGAATGTTTCGTCGCTGGCCAGTTTTGAATCAAGGACTTTGATGGCCACTTCACGGTGCAGTTGAATGTCCGTGGCCTCGTAAACCACTGCCATCCCGCCCTGAGCTAGGGGGCGATTAATGCGGTAGCGCCCCGATAATTCGGTTTCGTTTGGGATTAGGCCGTGGTTCATATGTATACCCAAATATGCTCACACAAAAGAACTCATTTACCCCAAAGGACGAAAGGTGTGGCAATCTATTGATGTGAAAGACGTTTTTCAAATTGTTGACAAGTGGCTAACCGTTCCAGACCTTTGTGAACTCTTGGGCGTCAGTCCGGGTAAGGTGCACCGCCTGGTCGAGGAACGTCAAATCTTCCTTGTGAATCGCGATGGCGTGAAACAAATTCCCGCTCACCTAATCGTCGATGGCGAACCGTTGCCGTCGCTGCCAGGCACTTTGAGTGTCTTGGAGGATGCTGGGTTTACGGTTGGTCAGGCGATTGAGTGGCTTTACACCGAAGACGACACTCTAGGCCATGCGCCGATTCAATCGCTTTTGGCTGGTCGAAAGTCCGAGGTCAGACGACTCGCTCAGTCGCTGGCTTTTTAGTGATCGCGGTCGATAACTTTTAGTGCGAGGCCGCGCAATTCTTC
>JBDKLJ010000008.1:0-26093 GCA_039806025.1 Actinomycetota bacterium
CAACCTCAGCGAAGTCACCCTCGATCTCGACAATACGATGTGGGAGTTTATGGGCGTCCATGGCGGCCTGATAGCCCTCTAGGCGGAACTGAGAGTCGCGCATGTCCTTACCGTGGACGTAAGCGATATCTTTGTGGCCCAAGTCGATCAGGTGGTTGGTGACGGCAAAGATTCCCGCCTCACCATTCGACGAAACCATACCCGCACGAACCTGCTCCATACGGCGGCCCAGGCTGACCATGGGGATCTCTCTAGATAGCTTCTGGATGCGGTTCAGGGAAAGGTCTGAACCGGCCAGAACCAGCCCCTCACATCGGTAGCCGAGCAGTTCCTCAATGGCATCGTTCTCGTTGTGAGATTCAGAGACCACGCTGAGCACCAGGTTGTAACCTGCACCTTTAGCGTATTTGTACATGGCTGGAAGGATGCCCTGCATTGAGGACTGATCGGCGTGAAACAAGAAGCCAATATTGTTAGAAGAGTCACGTCTGAGCGACTGTGCGGCTAGGTTTGGGCGATAGCCGAGTTCTTTAGCGGCAGCACGAATCTTCGCTGCGGTTTCGGCGCCAACTCCAGGGGCATCGCGAAATACCAAGCCAACCAGCTGTCGCGAAACGCCTACTTTATTTGCAACATCAGCCATAGTTGGCTGGCGCGGTTCGTTCTTCTCAGGGGCTGGTTTTTTGGCCATACGAAAAGTTTAGAGCAGGCGTCTAAGCTCAGTCACCAGAGAATCTGCCCGATACTCGCGTTCGGTTTGAAGGTCGTTGGTAATAAATGCGAAGCCAAGTTTGGCTTCTACATCTGCAAAGGTCACCTGACCACCGAAACCATCGTGGCCAAAAGACTTATCAGAATGGAATTTGCGGTGGTCTGAGGTCAACATGAAACCGGTGCCCCAATTCGCCTGAGGCGGATCAATTGGAATCGCAGGTTGCCCTGTTGCTTGCAGTGTGGTCATGTCATCGATGGTGTCTTGGCTCAAGAATTTGTAATTCTCAGCGCCGGCCGCCGCACTCCAAATTTTTGACAAGGCACTCGCGGTGCCAATGCCGCCTGCTCCCCCGATTTCCGCCATGCGAATTTGCGGATCGTTGAAACCATCGTCGCCTTCCGAAAGACCCAGTGGGAATGCGTGCCCCAGGGTCATGGCATCACGCTCGTAGGCTTTAGTTCCGTCCCAGATTGGGTCGTTGAGTGCTGGCGCTTTGGGATTATCTGGGCTATTCAGCAATCGCGCAGCGTTTCCTAACTCCGACGATGGAATACCAATCCAGGCCTGCGCCTTGAGCGGAGAAGCTAGTGCCTCTTGAAAAAGAGGTCCGAGAGTTTTACCAGTGATGCGGTGCAAGATTTCACCTACTAGCCAGCCAAAAGTTACAGCGTGGTACTGGTGTGGCCCATTCGCGGGAAACAACGGTTCGGCTACCTCTAGGTGGTGAACCATGCGAGCCCAATCCAACACGTCAGACTTCTCGAGCGGGTACCTAAACGCCGATAGCCCAGCATGATGACTCATGGCTTGGCGCACGGTGATTTCGGCCTTACCGTTCTGAGCGAACTCCGGCCAGTAATGGGCAACTGGCAAATCAAGCTCTAATTTCCCTTCGGTAACCAGCTTCGCCGCCAGAAGACTGACTAAGCCCTTGGTGCAGGAAAAGATGACGCTGGAAGTGTCTTCCTGCCAGAGACCGCCCTTGCCATCGGCGCCGCCCCAGACATTGACCACTTCCTCGCCGTCCACGCGCACCGACAGGGCTGCTCCCCCATCATGGGAATCACTAAGCGCTTGAATGAAAAGTGGTTCGAGTGATCTGAAACGGGAATCGATGCGTCCCTGAATGTTGCTCATAAGGCAATAGTAGGGTTGAACCATGAGCGGCAAGCAACTTACAGGCAAGAGAGTATGGGCGCTAACCGGACCCGCTCTCGTTGCCGGCGTTGCATACCTAGATCCAGGCAACGTTGCCACCAACATCTCAGCCGGTTCGCACTATGGTTACACCCTGCTTTGGGTGCTGCTGCTGGCAAACGCAATTGCCTGGCTTGTTCAGTACCTAGCTGCCAAGTTGGGCCTTGCCACAAATAAAAGTCTTACCTTGCTGATGGGCGAGCGTTTCAAGTCTCCAACGACTCGAATTCTGTATTGGCTTCAAGCGCAGGCAATTGCTATAGCCACGGATCTTGCCGAAATCATCGGTGGTGCAATCGCTCTAAACCTTATGTTTGGCATTCCGCTGATTCTGGGCTGTCTGATCACCGCGGGTATTTCCACCGGGTTGCTCTACTATCAAGCCAGGGGCAAGGCAAAAGCTTTCGAGGTAGTAATTATCGGCTTGATTGCTATTACTGCTATCGGCTTCTTGACTTCAATGGCTCTTGCTCCGGTTAGCTCGAGCCAGACCCCGGTTGAAATCGACTACGCGGGCGAAGGCGTGGTTTTGCTTGCGCTAGCGGTTCTCGGTGCCACAATCATGCCTCACGCCGTCTACGTTCACTCTGCGCTCTCTTCGGACCGGCTGGGTGTTTTTGGCAAGAAATCTCTGATTCGTGTAATTCGCATCGACGTGACCATCGCCATGGTGATCGCCGGGGCCGTAAATGTAGCCTTGCTGGTTCTCGGTGCGAAGCTAGGCGCCAGTGCCACGAACGGGGACGCCATAGGTGCCGCATTCGGAGTGCTCATGAATTCCAGCCACGTGCTGGCCTCGTTGTTCGCCCTCGGATTGTTCGCCTCGTCTCTGGCATCAACTTCGGTTGGCACCTATGCCGGCGACGTAATTTTGGATGGTCTTCGGCTAAAAAGGCCGTTGCCAATTTTCCTGCGCCAGCTCATCACGCTACTGCCAGCTCTACTTATTCTTACCGGCAACACCAACCCAACCGATGTCCTGGTATTGAGTCAAATCTTCCTGAGCTTTGGAATTCCTTTTGCTCTGTTCCCGTTGATTCGTCTGACTTCAGATCGGAAGTTGATGGGTAAATTCACTAACACCGTGGCTACAAAATGCGTCGGCTATGCCATCGCGGGCAGCCTGACCCTCCTGAATGTTTACAGTATTTACTCGATACTTAGCGTTTAGCAGAGGTTACGCCGGCGATCTGTGGGATTGAAACCCAAGCACCAGACTCAGCAGATTTCTCGACCGCATCGCAAACTAGAGCAGCCGAAACGGCGTCGTTGATGTTTGAGTTCAGGTGCGCTTTGCCGGTTACCGATTCTAGGAACTTGCGAGCCTCGATTACCTTTAGATCGTCAAAGCCCATGCTGGTTCCAGCGCCCGGCTGGAAATGTCCGAAGTCTCCGAAACTTGGGCTAGCCATGACGCGAGTGTAACCAACAAGGTCGCCACTGCGACCAATCGCAACTTCGATTTCGTTCATGCGCTCAAAGTCCCAGCGAATCGAACCTTCGGTTCCGTAAATCTCGAAGTTGTAAGAGGCGCGAGGACCAACCGCCACACGCGATGCCTCAAGAGTTCCGATGGCTCCGGCCCCAACCGCGTCATCGCCGAAGCGAATCATCAGTGCCGCGTAGTCTTCGTTTTCAACGTCACCAAGCTCCCCGCCCTCGATGACGTCGAAGTGGGTTCCCTTGCCCATCTGCTGCAAAGGACGCTTGGTGTGGATGGTCTTGGTCATGCCAGATGCTGAAGCGATCGGACCAACCATGTACTGAACGAGATCAACCAGGTGTCCCATTAGGTCGCCGAGCACACCAGATCCGGCGAGCTTGCGAACAAAGCGCCAGGAAAGAGCTCCCTTTGGTTCTGCCGAATAGTCTGCGAAAAAGACACCGCGAATGTTGGTTACTCGACCAATCTTGCCTTCGGCGATTAGCTGCTTGGCTTTCTCAACAGCAGGCGCGTGACGGTAGTTGAAGCCGATGCTGCTGACCACTCCGGCCTCGTCTGCGGCGGCTTTTACGGCAGCGGTTTCTTCGGCACCGCGTCCTACCGGCTTCTCGATCCAGAAGTGCTTGCCGGCTTTAGCGGCGGCAATTCCGATTTCGGCGTGCAGGAAGTTTGGGGCACAGATTGAAACAACGTCAACATCCGGGTGGTTCAAGACGTCGTGGTAATCGAGGGTTGACTCTTCAAAGCCAAGGACTTCTTTCGCGTAGTCGCCACGCGAAGGTTCCGTATCGGCGGCAATTACCAATCGCGGGTTTAGTCCGAGCTCAGGGTAGACCACTGGGATTGATTGATAGGCGCGTGAGTGCACTTTACCCATCCAACCAACGCTGATTAGGCCAACACCGATTTGCTTAGACATTGCAACCACTAACTTTCTAGGAACGTTCCAATTGTATTAACAATAAAACATTAGCAACTAGATTGCGGTAGTGGAATTCCTAATCACTAGACCCGGTTCGACCAGAATTTCCTTGCCGCTGTACTTCTTGAAAGCTTTCTGGTCGGTTAGTAGCCAAACCGCTTGGCTGACCATACCCTCTTTATCCTGGTCTACCGAGGTGAGACCGATTCGCTCCAGTGCACTGACGAAGGTGTTGTCATAACCGGTCACGGCAACCCTTTCTTTGGTGCGAGCCAACGCGTCTTGAACACCGAAAGCAACGTTGTCGTTGAAGCAAACCAGCGCGGTTGGTTTTTGCTTTAGAGCGGTGAGAGCCGCGGTAAGACCACTCGACTCGTCTTTCGCGAGAGTGGTGGAAACAATTGAACCTTTAAGGCGGTGTTTCTTGGCCTGGGCCTGGAAGGCTCGCTTTCGATCTTCGGCAACGCGCTCGCCTTCAGGACCAACGTAAATCACGTTCTTGTGGCCTAGCGCGACCAAGTGGTCTAAGACCAGTTTCATTGCGGTGTCATCGTTGCTTCGAATCGACACAGCACGCTTCAGGTCACCCTTTGACGAAAGTACCTGAGCGATCGGAAGATCTTCACGAATGTTCTTGAATGGCGTGTGGTCAACCAAACCGCCAACAATAAGTAAGCTGCTTGGTTTTAGATCAAGTACCTGCTGAATTGGCCCAGGGTCGATACGCTCATGGCCGTCTACCACCGAAACCGAAGCGGTAGTAATGAAGCAGTAAATTCCCTTGGCCTCGAAAGCTCGACGAGCGAGATCTGCGAATTCGGTAAAGAGCGGGTTGTGAAAATCGGCAATCACAATTCCAACGAATCCGTTGTCGCCAGAACGAAGTGCGCTGGCAAATGCGTTTGGCGTATAGCCAAGTTCTTTAGCCGCTTTGAGGACGAGTTGGCGACGCTTCTCGCTGACTCCGGAATCAGATTTGAAAACCAGCGCGACCAGCGACTTGGAAACGCCAGCGCGTTCCGCAACATCGTGAATTGTAGGTCTTTTGCTCATTTTGAATCTTTTCCAATTTTCCTATGTTTTGGACAATAATTATCCCCGCACTCAAAAAGAGTGCGGGGATAATTTCGATTGATTCTTAGTGAACTGCTGCCTTACCTAGAGCTGCACCAGTCATCGAACGAACCTCGAGCTCTGCGTACTTAGCAGAGTTCTTTTCGTTCGAGGTAACGGTTCCTAGCCATCCGAAGATGAAACCTAGAGGAATCGATACGATACCTGGGTTAGCCAGTGGGAAGACGTCCATACGGAATCCGGTACCGTCTAGTCCCAGTGGGATTAGCGAGGTAGGTAGACCGGTTACGTTTGGCGATAGCACTAGCAGGACAAGAGCCGAGAACAAACCACCGTAGATTGCCCAAACGGCACCACGGGTGTTGAACTTCTTCCAGAACAGCGAGTACAGAACTGCAGGTAGGTTACCCGAAGCAGCGATCGCGAAGGCGATAGCAACCAGGAACGCTACGTTCAGAGTCTGTGCACCGATGGCTAGGAAGATCGACACTGCACCGATAACAATCGCAGCAATCTTGGCTACGCGAACTTCCTTCTCAGGAGAAGCGTTGCCCTTCTTGATCACGCTTGCGTATAGGTCGTGTGCGAACGACGACGACGATGCAAGTACTAGACCTGCAACTACAGCAAGGATTGTTGCGAATGCGATGGCACCGATGATTGCAATCATCACTGCACCACCGGTGGTACCGTGTCCACCACCCAAGAACTCAGCAAGCTGTGGAGCGGCCACGTTACCTGAGGTGTCAACTGGCTGAAGCGCTAGCTTCACAGTTGCCAAGGTGTCTGCATCTAGCGTCTTTAGGCTGTCAGCGTTTAGACAGGCGTTGTCGCCCGCTGCAATCGCAACACCCTTAGCGTCGATGAAGCAACCATTTGCATCAACCTTGAATCCACGGAGAAGCGATGCGCGGCTGATGAAGGCTGCGGCACCGAAACCAAGTGCGATGGTCATTAGGTAGAAAGCACCGATGTTACCGATAGCCCAGTTAACCGACTTACGTGCGGCCTTCGAGGTTGGAACGGTGTAGAAACGGATCAGGATGTGAGGTAGACCTGCAGTACCTAGAACCAGGGCTAGACCTAGAGAAATAAGGTCAAGCTTGCTCCAGAGGGTCTTCACTGGGTCGATGTTTCCGGTGGTGACATCAACAATGTCTTTACCGAATTTCAGACCAGGCTGAAGGAATGCCTCGCCCTTGCCGCTGTTCTCAGAAGCAGCGCCAAGTAGCTCGGAGATGTTGAAGTTGAACTTCATCAGAACCAAGATGGTCAGCAGGGCTGCACCGGTCATGAGTAAGAACGCCTTCAAGATCTGAACGTAGGTTGTACCCTTCATTCCACCGATGGTCACGTACAGGATCATCAAGACACCTACACCAACGATGATGAGGTTCTTCTGACCTGGTTCAGTGATACCGAGTAGTAGTGATACCAGCGCACCGGCACCAACCATCTGAGCCATTAGGTAGAAGATCGAAACTACAAGAGTGGACACTGCTGCAGCGGTACGAACTGGAACCTGACGCATACGGAAGGCAAGTACGTCTCCCATGGTGAAACGACCAGAGTTACGAAGTGGCTCGGCGATGAGTAGCAGTGCCACCAGCCAAGCAACCAGGAATCCGATCGAGTACAGGAAGCCGTCGTATCCAAAGAGTGCGATGGTACCTGCGATACCGAGGAAGGATGCGGCCGACATGTAGTCACCCGCGATGGCTAGACCATTCTGGAAACCAGAGAAGCTTGCGCCACCGTCGTAGAAGTCAGTGGTCTTCTTGTTGGTCTGGCTTGCTCTCCAAACGATGAATAGCGTGATCGCTACAAATGCAAGGAAGAGTACTGTGCTTAAGGTTGTTGAATCCATTATTTGCCTAGCTCCTGTTCGACCTTACGAGCGATCTTGTCCGACTCGTCGTCAAGGTGCTTGGTTGAGTGGTTGTCGTAGGCCCACGCGATTACGAAGGTGGTTACGAACTGGAAGACGCCCATCATAAAGGCGATTGTGATGTGTCCGAATAGTTTTGTATTCATCCACTCACGGGCAAAGCCGGTGAGGATTACATACAGGAAGTACCAGACCAAAGACAGAGCGGCAACCGGGAAAGCGTAGTTGCGGAATCTCTTCTTTAGTGCCTGGAACTCCGGACTAGCCTGGGTTTTTTCCCAGACGTCGTTGTCGTTGGTTCCCATTGAACTCCAATGTTCATTTTGGTTGTGACCTCATCTTTGAGACCACAGAGCAGGATCGCAAAAACCTGCGCCAATCGAAAATCTAGTCGTTCACCGGACCGCAAATAACGATTTTTAGCAGGAAATTCCCGCCGTTACATACTCGTTATAACGAAGAAAAAAGTGGTTTAGCAGGTTGGTTCTTTTTCGGGCAGGGTGCCATTGATAAGAAAGCCATCTACAACATCGCTGATACATACGTTTGAGCGACCATATGCGGTGTGCCCTTCGCCCTTGAAGGTAAGCAGGAAGCCACCTTTCAAGACCTCGTGAGCTAATCCAACCGCCTGTTCATAAGGAGTAGCAGGATCGCCGGTAGTGCCAATCACAAGAATTGTTGGGGCGCCCTTGGCAGAGTAGCTCTCAGGTTTCTCTGCAACCGGGTATGGCCACTGCTCACAGGTCAGGGCACCATTCTGCCAATAGCGGCCGAGGATTGGGGAAAGCCTCAACAGCTTCTGGTTCTGAGCCGCCATCTTTTCCGGCTTTGCCGATGAACGTGAGTCAAGGCAATTGATTGCGATGTTGGCTTCAAGCGTATTTCCGTCGTAGCTTCCATCAGACTGACGGTCGTTATAGAAGTCGGCAAGTCGAATGAAAGTAGTTCCGTTTCCGGCAAAGGCTTCCGTAAATGCTTGAGACAAATAGATCCAGTAGGAATCCGAGTAGAGCGCCATAATCAACCCAGTTGTGGCTGCCGCGATGGTGAGCTTGCGACCGTCATCGGTTGGTAGGGTGTTGGTCTCCATCTTCTTCAAGAATTGCTTAACCTCTTGCTTGGCATTCCACAGACCATTCTTGAATGGGCACTCCGAATCGTGCGCTACACAGTCTTTGAGGTAATTGTTTAGAGCGAGGTCGAAGCCGGCCAGCTGGTTGAGGCTCTGCTGTTCATCTGAAACTCGTGGGTCGATTGCTCCGTCGAGAACGAAACGACCAACCTTTTCCGGGAAGAGCGCTGCATAGGTAGTTCCAAGAAATGTTCCGTAAGAGAAACCTAGATAATTCAGTTTGTCGTCGCCAAGTACCGCGCGAATAACGTCCATGTCTTTGGCCGCGCTCACCGTATCAATTTCCCCCAACACTTTGCCGGTGTTTTTCTGACAGGCGGCAACGTATGCCTTTAGCTCCACTCGCATTAGTTTGATGTCTTCGGCACTACCTGGTTCAGCATTGTTTGAGTCGTAGAGCAGGTGGTCGGTGTCTTTAGCGTTGTAACACTTCACCCCAGAGCTTCTTGAGACACCTCGAGGGTCAAACGAGACAAAAGTGTATGCACTTCGAAGCTGAGCGGTACCAATGTCTGCCCAGTTATTTGCGAGGAAGTCGTAGCCAGAACCACCGGGACCACCGGGGTTGATTAGCAACGACCCGGCTGCATTGTTTGTGAACTTGCGAATCATCGCGAGCTCAATGGTCTCGCCATCTGGCTTGTCCCAGTCCAGCGGCACTTTGATCTTGGTGCACTGGAAAACCGAATCCTCGCAGAGCTGCCAATCGACTTTTTGATTGTAGACGTCACTCTTCGGCTGCACGTTCTGGCATCCACTAAAACTGAACGCCAGGACGATTGCTGCAAGAATGGCGAGGATTTTTTTCATTAGGCGCTCCGCTTAAGTGTTGTTGCTAGGGAATCCATTAGATAGATGTCACGAACATTTCGGTCAATGCGATCTCTACAGATTTCGATTTGCTCGAGGACGTGGATGGTTCGTGCCGGTGTGGTTGCCGCGGCGGTCTCACGCATCTCTTTATCAAGATCAACATTTACGAGACTACTCCCCGAGTTCAACTGAACAGTCAGGATGTCGCGATAGAGGGCGAGCAGGTCAACAAGAATGCGGTCAAGCCCATCACGCAACGATCGGGTGGCTCTGCGCTTCTGTGCCTCTTCGAGATTCTTTACGTCGGTGCGGAACTGAGGGGGAACGGTATCGGTTGGAGCAAGACCAAGCGAGTGGAGTAACGACTGACGCTCCTCTTCGTCGCGCTCCTTGGTTAGCGCGGCAGCGTCTTTTCTAGCAAGTTCAAGCCACTTGTCTGCGGCAACTACTGCTTGGCTCACGTTACGGATGTTTAGCGCTGCCACAAGGTATTCGCGTCTGCGACCCCTGGCTTCCGAGCTCTTGGCAAGGCGTCTAGCCATTCCAATGTGGCTTTGTGATTCTGCCGCTACCAGTTTGGCTAGCCGAGGATCAACCCCATCTCGTTCCACCAGTAGGCGCGCCACGTCTTCAACTGCTGGCACCTTGAGATTCACGCGGCGCACACGAGAGCGAATGGTTGGCAGAAGATCTGCTTCGGAGGGAGCACAAAGAATCCAGATTGTTCCGGCCGGTGGTTCTTCCAAAGCTTTCAGCAAGACGTTGGACGCCACAGCGGCCATGCGATCGGCGTCCTCAATAATCATGATTCGGAAACGTCCGAGCGATGCACCAAAAGATGACTGCGCGACTAAGTCGCGAACTTCGCCGATGGTGATCTGCACCTTTTCGGTAGTTAGAACCGTAATGTCTGGATGAGTTTCCGCGGCAGCCAGAACACACGAGTGGCATTTTCCGCAGCCGCCTAGCTCGCACTGCAACGCCGTTGCGAAACGTCGAGCAAGATTGGAACGCCCAGATCCCGGCGGGCCGGTGATGAGCCAGGAGTGAAAAACACCATCGTCACGGGTTGCAACAGCGTGCTGAATGAGAGCTAGTGCTTCTGGTTGCCCAGCAAGTTCGTGCCAAAAATCCTCGGTCATGACTCGAGCAACTGCTTTAGTTTGGCCTGAATCACACTAAAAATTTCGTTTGGGCTTTGGTTGGCATCAACTACCAAGAAGCGGGCTGGCTCGGCTTCTGCCAACTTGAGGAACTCGGCTCGAACCGCCTCAAAAAATTCGATCTTTTCGCGCTCTAGTCGATCTGGTTCTTCTCCGGTCTGCTCCCGGCGCGAGCGCGCTGCAGATGCATCTAAATCGAGAAGGAAAGTCACATCAGGTAGTAGACCATCAACCGCCCACATTGAAATGCCACGAACCTCAGTAGCACTCAGATTTCGACCAGCACCCTGATAGGCAACCGAAGAGTCTAGGTATCGATCTGTGATTACAACCTTGCCTTCGGCGAGCGCCGGGCGGATTTTGGTTGCTACGTGGTGTGCTCGGTCTGCGGCGTAAAGCAGCGCTTCAGAGCGAGGCGCTACGTCCCCCTTACGGTGGAGCAAAAGACCACGAATCTCATGTCCGAGTTCAGTGCCTCCTGGTTCGAAAGTTGTAATTACTTCCCTGCCCAGTTCGCGAAGGTACGCTTCCGCCAAACGGATTTGAGTTGACTTACCAACCCCGTCGATACCTTCAAATGAGATGAACACTACTTCTTCTTACCTTTTGCCTTCACAGTGCGAGCGGTAGTTTTCTTGGCACCGCGTCCACTGCTCTTTGCAGGGGTCTGTCCAGGCTCAAGGCCTAGCTTTTCGCGACGGGCCATAAGCAGCTCGAAGGCGCGGTCTGGCGACATGTCTTCGATGGTGTCGTCCTTAGGGACGGTTGCATTTACGAATCCGTCTGAAACATAAGGACCGAACTGCCCGGTCTTAGCAACAACCTGGCCTCCCGAGGCTGGGTCTTCACCAAATTCGCGAAGCGGGGTTGCTGCCGTGCGACGACCTCCATACTTCGGCTCGGCGTATCGGGCTAGGGCTCCGGCTAGGTCGATCGAGAAAATCTCGTCTTCGGCTCCTAGCGAACGGGAGTCTTTGCCCTTCATCAGATATGGGCCAAACTTGCCGTTCTGAGCGGTAATGTCTAGCCCAGTTTCCGGATCGACACCCACAACGCGAGGGAGCGAAAGCAGTTTCAGTGCGGTCTCCAGATCAATGGTTGCTGGGCTCATGGTTTTGAAGAGGGAGCCGGTTTTTGGCTTAGCGACATCAGGGTCATTCAACACCACGTAAGGGCCGTATCGTCCATCCTTGAAAAGAACCTCAAAACCGGTCTCCGGGTCAACGCCAAGGACGCGATCGGTGATGATTGGAGCATCGACCAACTCTTGAGCCTTTGCAGGAGTCAACTCATCTGGAGCTAGCTCTTCAGGAATGTTCACGATGCGACGACCATTTTCGTCGGCGCCTTCGCTTCCTGGCTCCTGGAAGATTTCGATGTAAGGCCCATACTGCCCGGTACGCAGGGTAATGGCATCGGTGATTGGGTAAGAGTTAATGGCACGAGGGTCCTGGTCGAGAATGTTCTCGGCGGTGTCCTTCAGGCCGGTCATGTCTTCGCCTCCGAAGTAGAAGTGCGTCAGCCAAGCCTTCGATTCCAGCTTGCCGTCAGCAATTTGGTCTAGGTCTTCTTCCATCGAAGCGGTGAACTTGTAATCAATCATCTTGCCGAAGTTCTGCTCAAGGAAACGAATTACAGTGAACGCGATCCATTCTGGAACCAAGGCCTGGCCGCGTTTCGTGACATAGCCTTTAGCGATGATGTTCGACATAATCGCGGCATAGGTGGAAGGTCGGCCGATGCCGTCTTCTTCTAGGGCCTTAACCAGCGATGCTTCGGTGTAGCGAGGTGGCGGCGAGGTCTGGTGGTCTTTTGCCGAGACCGATTCAAGCTTTAGCTTCTGACCCACCTCGAGGTTTGGCAGCTTCGATTCCGCTTGAGCGTCATCTTGGTTGCGTGCTTCGTCGTAACTTTCCTCATAAGCAGCGAGGAAGCCGCGGAAGGTGACAACGGTACCACTTGCCGAGAACTCGGCAATACGACCATCTCCAAGAGGGCCAACCGCGATGCGAGCGGTTGTGGTTGAAACCTTGGCATCGGCCATTTGCGATGCAACGGTACGCTTCCAGATCAGGTCGTACAGGTCATAGGCGCGGCCGTGCAACACCGACGATAGCTCGGCAGGAGTCTTGAAAACTTCACCAGCCGGACGAATCGCTTCGTGAGCTTCCTGAGCGTTTTTGGATTTACCCGTGTAGACACGTGGAGCGTCGGAAACCGAGTCGGCCCCAAACATCTTTGCCGCCTGGGTGCGAGCAGCGTTGATTGCCTGCGATGAAAGCGTTGGGGAATCGGTACGCATGTAGGTGATGTAACCCTCTTGGTACAGACCCTGTGCGGTATCCATGGTTTGCTTGGCAGACATGCGCAACTTACGCGACGCCTCCTGCTGAAGCGTAGAGGTGGTGAACGGAGCTGCCGGCCTGCGGGTTGAAGGTTTTGCCTCAACCGAGGTGACTGAAATGTCAACACCAGACTTACCAACGGCATCAGCGAGCGCAGTGGCCGAAGCTTCGTCCAGAAGCAACACGTTTCCGCTCAGGTTTCCCAGGTCGTCGAAGTTATCACCGGAGGCAATGCGCTTGCCGTCAAGTGACTGAAGTTTTGCCTCAAAAGTCTGCGAGCCTGCTTCGGTGTCAAATACAGCTTTGACGTCATAGTAAGAAGCCGAAACGAACGCCATGCGCTCGCGCTCGCGCTCAACCACCAGACGAACAGCCGGCGACTGCACGCGTCCGGCGCTGAGGCCGCGGTTAATTTTGCGCCAAAGCACTGGAGAGATTTCGTAACCGAACAAGCGGTCTACGATTCGACGAGTCTCCTGAGCCTCAACCAGGTCGGTATCGAGGGCACGAGTGTGGTTCAGCGCTTCTTGAATCGCTTCTTTGGTGATCTCGTGGAACACCATGCGCTTTACCGGAACCTTAGGCTTCAGAACCTCAAGCAGATGCCATGCAATTGCTTCACCCTCGCGGTCTTCATCGGTAGCCAGATAGAGTTCGTCGGCGCCTTTTAGCGCGGTCTTCAAATCCTGGATGGTTTTGGTTTTTCCGGCGGTGATTCCGTATAGAGGCGTAAATCCGTTATCCACATCGACGGCGAATTTACCGAAAGCCGTTTTCTTCAGCTCTTTTGGAACATTTTTAGGCTCGACAAGTTCACGGATGTGCCCAACCGACGCCAGTACCTCGAAATCAGATCCAAGGTACTTGGAGATGGTTTTGGCTTTGGCCGGCGACTCAACAATCACCAGTTTGCGACTACTCAAAAACAGTTTTCCGATCTACACGCCGACGCAACATATAAGAGGTAAAAATCATACCTATCGCTAAGACACTACGACAGAAATTCCTCGTAGCGCAAGAAATGAGGTTTCATCTTGTGGATTTGTGCAATGGCAGGGTCAAAGTTCGACTGCATTAGGCTGTAATTGAAAAGTACAACGACGTACCAAGTAAAGGATGGCAATGGCGCCAAACTCTAACTCGTCCCTCGCGTGGGACGATCAGCTAACCCTCGCAGAATCACTAATCCCAGTCATCGGCAGGCTCTACCGCAAAAACGGTGTGGTTCTCTCAATACACGGTCGAAGCCTCATAAACCGGAACCCAATCGAATTGCTGAAAGCGCATCGCTATGCGCGTCACGTCGACGGAATGCCGCTTGATGTGAGCCGTTCGGTTCAGCTCATCCATCTTCTCGATTCAATTGACCTGGCACCCGCCTCAATCGACGTGGCACGCATCATCGCTGGTCATTCAGCA
Source organism: Actinomycetota bacterium (assembly GCA_039806025.1). GTDB lineage: Bacteria > Actinomycetota > Actinomycetes > Actinomycetales > Microbacteriaceae > Rhodoluna. The sequence continues at coordinate 14,116 of JBDKLJ010000008.1, forward strand.
AAGGGCGGTTCGTTCGACTCCTATATAAGGGCTGAACTTGCTGAAGTCATTGGTGGCCACAAGGACGGCTCCGGGGAAGCCGATGTGGTTCTATATGGCTTTGGTCGTATTGGCCGTCTGGTCGCAAGGATTCTTCTCGCTCAGTCTGGAGACAGGCGTGGCCTAAATCTCCGAGCCATCGTGGTTCGCAAAGGCAGCGACGATGACCTGGTCAAGCGAGCTAGCCTGCTTCGCCGCGACTCCGTTCATGGCCCCTTCGAGGGAACCATTACCGTGGACGCACCAAATGACACGATCGTCGCCAACGGTAAGCCGATTCGCATCATTTACTCGGACAACCCGAGCACCATTGACTACGAGTCCTACGGCATCCATAACGCTCTGGTCATCGACAACACAGGACGTTGGCGCGATGAGGCTGGCCTGAGCCAGCACCTTCAGAGCAAGGGTGTTGCCAAGGTGCTGCTCACCGCACCTGGTAAGGGATCACTCCCGAATGTGGTCTATGGCCTAAACCAAGACACTGTGAAACCCGATGACAAGATTGTCACCGCTGCCTCCTGCACCACCAATGCCATCTCACCTGTGCTTCACGTGCTTGACGAAGCTTTCGGCATTGAATTCGGACACGTTGAAACAGTTCACTCTTTCACCAACGACCAGAACCTGATCGACAACTTCCACAAAGGCGAGCGGCGTGGACGTTCCGCAGTTCTAAACATGGTAATCACCGAGACCGGCGCCGCGAGCGCTGTCGCCAAGGTTTTGCCGCAATTCGCTGGAAAACTGACCGGTAACGCTATCCGCGTACCGACCCCGGATGTCAGCATGGCGATCCTGAACCTCACACTAAATAAAGAAGTAACCAAGTTGGAACTGAACCAGACCCTGCGTCACGCGTCGCTTGAGTCGGGTCTTCGAAACCAAATCGATTACATCGAGTCTCCCGAGGTGGTCTCAACCGACTTCGTTGGCTCAAACCGGGCCGGCATTGTCGATGGTCTTGCCACGATTGGTCAGGGAAAGCATGCGGTCGTCTACGTTTGGTATGACAACGAGAACGGCTATTCACACCAGGTGGTTCGAGTTGCCCAAAAGATTGCTGGGGTCAATCGCCCAGCCTTCCCTAAGGCTCACCAGCTCTAGCCCTTGCGGTAAGTTCTCCGCTTTGTAATTCAAGGCGAACGTCGCTGCCGATTACCTCGCATTGCTTCACCGTCTCGTGAAAGCTTCGGGCTACGTCGCAAGGCGAGCCGGCGACTAATCCACGCAAGGCATCTGCTGCTGCGATTGCAGCGTTATCGGCACTGACTTGGAGCCTCGCCTGTTTGAGTGACAGGCCCAATGGAATGGCACTAACGGAAACCAGCACCAGGATCGAGGCGATCAGACCGATTGCCACCACCGAGCCACTGCCCTGCTCTAGAGACCGAGTCGCCTTGCGCACGATTTCTCCCTAAAAGGGATGATCCCTTTGCTTGACAGCGTGACGCAAACCAGGTTGCCTTCGATGGTTCCACCCAAAACTTGACCTCGTGCTATGGCTCTCGCCTGTTCGCCAGCCCTGGTAGCTAATTCCATCCGTTCCACCGGAACGCTCAGCCCTTGTATTGCAATAGTGAGCACGAGCAGCACGGCTGGTAGCGAAATGGCTAGTTCCGCAGTTACCGTGCCGCTCTCACTATGGAGTTGCAACGGTTAGCGCCTTCATAACTAGGTCATAGAGAATCTTTTTTACTTCATCGCTTCGCATGATGACCACCAACAATCCTGCAAAACCCACCGCAGCCATAGTGGCGATGGCGTACTCGGCGGTTGCCGATCCTTCGTCCTTGAGTAATTGATTCATGATTTCCTTTCTAAGAAGTTGCCATTGCTAGAGCCAGTGGAACTATGGCAACCAAAACGAATGCCGGTAATACGGTTATGCCCAATGGCCAGAGAATCGCTACCGATGCCTTATGGATTTGCTTGCGGCTGACATTATGAGCCTCGAGTCGGAGTTCATCGGCTCGTTCGGCGAGTAGTTCCATGGTTGGAAGCTCTCTACCCAAGAATTGGACCTCTGACTGTGCGACACCAAACTCTTGGCAGGCTGATGAAAGGGGCAAACCTGCACCCACAGCAATACCTAAGAGTTCGAGGTTGAAACCTGGATCGCCGGTTTCGGGTTTGGCTCGCTTGAGTATGCGATTGGTCCAGCGATTGCCTAGCCAATAAAGCAATAGACCACTCGCCAGCGAAACCATTGCGAGCCAGGATGTGGCAAATAAATGGAATACCGGAATGCCGCTAATGGCTCCACCAATCACAACCAGTATTGGGAGATTCATCACCAAGCGAGCGCTCGCCTTCGGGCCGGTAGCAGCGATTTGTATCTCTTGTAGTAACTCTTCTCTTTTGCGAAGAACTTTCGAGAAGCGCAGCAGAGCAGGCGCTAAAGGGCCGCCTACAGATTTATTTACTAAAAGTAGCCGTTCCAGATCTGTTCGAGCAATATCGCTCAAATTTTCACCTGTGATTTGAAATTGCATGCCAGCTTTGAGCATCTGAGCCATTGCCGATACTTCTGATGCATCAGTACTCATGTCTGACCACCAGCTTGTTCTCGTTGGTGAGCGTAAGGCTGGAAATACTGTTCACTCTTACCGAGCCCTGACGCTCTCCAAGGGAAATCACATACCGAAAAGCACTGGCCGCTAAGTGAGCGGTCGTTGCTGGCGAGAGACCCCCGAGTAGGCCGATACCGATCAATCGAGATGGCACGTCTTCGGCGCGATTGGCATGGATAGTGGTTGCCGAACCCTGGTGTCCGCTATTCAATGCTTGAAGCATCGGCACCAACTCAACTCCTCTGACTTCTCCAATCACGATTCGGTCTGGTTTCATTCGCAGTGATTCAACAACAAGCCGCTGAAGGTCTATTTGACCAAAACCATCACTGTTGGCCTGGCGGGTTTGCAAAGAAACGACATTTGGCGAGGGCAAATCCAATTCGGCAACGTCTTCGACGCAGACAATGCGTTCTCTAGGGAGCTCGGAAAACATAGAGCGCAGAAGGGTGGTCTTGCCCGAACCGGTGCCGCCACAGATTATGAAGTTGGCTCGCTCTCGAGTTATCCGAGTGAGGATTGGCAGCCAACGAACTGGGTTCTCTACAACCGTCGCTAAATCGAAAGAGGTAATCGAATGTTTTCTAATTGACACATTGATGTTGGGATTGGTTCCCAACGGAAGACTCAAATGGAATCTCAAATTTCCATATGCCACATCGGCAAAAGGTTGCCCGTAATCGAGACGCTTTCGAGCGTCGCTTGCCAACCCCACTGCGAATTCATGTAATTCAGTAGAAGAATCGAATGGATTTTCCGCCGTAATCCAGTCTCCATCGATTAGAGCAAACGTCTGGTGAGCCCCATTCAAAACCAGGTCGGTAAGGCGATCGGTTCCAAGTAGTCGTTCAAGTTTTTCGGGAAGCATGCATCGAGCATCGCCGAATAGCTATCGACAAAACCGAGCGAGGGAGAATTTGTGGAAAAACCAATGCCCCCAACCTCTCGTCAGTTTGGGGGCATTAGTCCAACTAGTGTCGCTAATTGATCTTTTCGATAGAGCCGGTCAGGGTGCTGAGTTCCTTCTCTAGCTCTGCCATTGCTTCACCACCGGCCATTAGGTCGGTGATCTGCTCTCGGGTGCGTTCACCCTTGGCAAAGTCATCGGCCTTCTGTCCGTGGATCAGAACTGCGAAGTGGTCACCCACGGTTAGTGCGTGGGAGACGTTGTGGGTAACCAAAATTACGGCAACACCCTTGTTACGGGCCTGCATCACGATACGTAGAACGTGAGCTGCCTCCTTAACACCGAGGGCCGCGGTTGGCTCGTCAAGGATGAGTACGTTGGCACCGAAGTGAACGGCACGGGCAATAGCTGCAGCCTGACGCTCACCACCCGATAGACCACCGATCAGACGGTCGCCATCGGTCACGCGAGTAATACCAAGAGCCTGCATTGAGGTCACAGCGGTTTCGTTTGCGAACTTGCGGTCAAATCGCTTGAACGGTCCCCAGCCCTTAGTTGGCTCGGCACCAACGAAGAACGAACGGCCGATGCTCATCAGTGGGAAAGTTCCTCCGAACTGGTGCACGGTGGCTATACCGGCCTGGCTGGCGTCCTTAGGGCTCTTGAATGCGGTAACTTCACCATTGACCTCTAAAGTTCCGCTGGTTGGTTCGTGGAAGCCTGCAAGCACCTTAATTAGGGTCGACTTACCAGCACCGTTGTCACCTAGTAGGCAGAGCACCTGACCTGGATAGACCTCGAGCGAGACGTCGTCTAGTGCACGATAACCGGCGAATACCTTCGAAACGTTGCTGAGCTTCAGCAGCGGAGTTCCAGTGCGCTTAGTCATTCTTCTTGACCTCTTTCTTCTTGCCGCCACTTAGAGCCAAGCGACGGAAGGTGTTGTTCATTAGAACCGCTGCGAGGAGCAGGATTCCTAGGATTAGTGCTGCCCAGTCGGAGTCCCAGCCGGTGTAGAAGACACCGCGGTTCACGATTGAGAAGGTGAAGGTACCAAGGACCACACCGAGCACCGAACCGTAGCCACCGGTTAGCAGCACGCCACCGATAACGACGGCGATAACCGAGTTGAATACGAACGATTGACCAGCGCTGGTTGAGGTTCCGTTGTAAAGCAGAGCCTGGATCACACCAACTAGTGCGGCACCGAATCCGGTCGACATGAATAGAACGATTTTGGTCTTTTCAACCGGAACACCAGCGGCACGAGCTGAGATGATGTCGCCACCGATTGCAAAGATCCAGTTACCGTAAGGGCTTACGTGAAGAACCAGGACGACTACGATTGCGATTCCAAGAGCCCAGAACACGGCGTTCTCGAACTGCTCAGGAGCTCCCTCGCCGATACCGAACTTGCCACCGAACATGGTCTTGACGAACGAGTCATCTTTTAGCGGGATGCTCGTGGTTAAGGTGATTAGTCGAACGAGACCAAGAGTCAGACCGGCTAGACCGAACTGCATGGCTAGGGTGACGATGAATGAAGGCACCTTGGTTTTGGTGACCATGAGTCCGTTCAGATACCCAGCGGCAACACCTAGCCCGAGGGCACAGAGGACACCGAACCAGGTTGGCAAGCCCCAGAAACCTGAGACCAGGGCCAAGGTTACCGAACTGCCTGCCAAGATCGAACCGACCGAAAGGTCGAATTCACCGGCAATCATTAGAAGTCCAACTGGCAACGCAATGATTAGAAGTTCTGAAGCGGTGTTGATCCAAGCAGACACACCACCGATGTCGGTGAACTGCGAGCCACCGAAAATTGAGAAGAAGATATAGACGATTACGGTACCGGCTAGTGCGCCTAGTTCCGGTCTGCGGGTGAGATTCAGGATCTGCTCCCCGATACTCTTACGAGCTACTACTGAGTTGGTCTTGGCCATTGGGTCCTCGATGTTTCTTGGTGTAAATAAATTTACGACCGATTTGCTTTGGTGAGGTGGGTGGTGCCGGGCTGAGCCCGACACCACCACACTTCAGTGCTGGTTAGCGACGGCCACCCTTGGCGCCGGCTAGAACCTTGTCTACGTTGTCCTTGTTGATTAGCGATGGACCCGATAGGAGTTCCTTCACTGGCAACGAGATTGCGTAGGCAGCTAGCTGGAATGCGTACGAGGTTGCGTAGTAACCCTGTGCGTAACCCTGCTGGTCGATTGCGAAGAACTGGGTTCCAGCCTTCACTCGCTCTAGCGACTGAGCGTTGACGTTGATTCCACCGTGTAGAACCTTGTCAGCTACACCTGCCTGAGCAAGCGCCTCAGTGATGCTGTCTGCGTCCGAGTCACCAATCGACACTAGGCCGTCGATCGAGGTGTCCTTGGTGATTGCAGCCTTTACAGCCTGGGTAACAGCGGTAGCGTCACCGAACGACGAAGAAGGAAGGTTTAGGCTCTCGCTGGCACCACCTGCGGCGACAACACCGTCCTTAACACCCTTGCAACGAGCTTCGATGTTGGCAAGACCAGGAAGAGTGTTAACACAAACAACGTGCTTCTTACCTGCAGCTGCCATGGCCTCACCGGCCATCTTTCCTGCTACGTAGTCGTCAGAGCCGATGTAGATCTCAGCGCCTACGTTCTCAACTTCGTGCTGACCCGAGTTGTATAGAACAACGATTACGCCTGCAGCCTTTAGCTTCTTGATACCCTCGTTCATCGAGTCAGGTACCCAGTCAGGAATGACCACAGCGGTTGGCTTTAGGGTTAGCATCTGGTCAACAAGCTTCGCTGCGTCAGCGTTGAAGTTGTCGTAGTTAGGCATCGATAGAACGGTGACCTTGCCACCGGCGTTCTCGATTGCTAGACCTGCGTCTAGAGTTCCGTTCTTTACAACAGACCAGAACGAGTCAGAAGGAGCTCCACCCATTACTACGATGTGGATGTCCTTTGCGGTCTCGTTGGCTACTGCGCTGAACTTGGTTCCGGTGCTTGCGGTGTTTGAGCTACAGCCGGCGAATGCCAAAGCTGCAACAGAAACAGCTGCCGCTACCTTTAGAAAACGTGATACTTTCACGATTTGTTCCTCTCATCAGTGTTACTTTGGTTGCCGGCGGGGGTTCCCGCTAACAATTTTTCCGGTGCCTGGATGACACCGAAGTCTATTTATTCAGTTGTGATTCCTGCGATTGCTGCGGCTTCCTTTAGGGTCGCTGCTGCGTACTCGAGGCCTTCAATGCGACCCATCGAGGTGTCTTCGTGCTCGATGATCACAAACATGTTTGGGTCTACCGCGTAAAGAGCCTTTAGGAATTCGGCCCAGTAGTTGGCGTCGTGCCCCTTACCCACGGCTACGAAGTCCCAGGCTGACTGCTTAGGCCATTCGTTGGCCCATTCGTCGCCACCCAGATTGGTGCGATTTTCGTCTTCGCGAAGTCTGCGGAAGCTGTTGTCCAGCGCGCCTTCGATGGCTGCGTGTGGGTTGATGCGAACGTCCTTGGCTGCAGAGTGGAAAACCAGGCTGCCCATGTTTTTGACCACTGCAACCGGGTCCATGTGTTGCCAGAACAAGTGAGAAGCGTCTAGCTCCACACCTACGTTGGTGGCACCGGTGCGCTCAATCAGTTCGCGCATGCTGGCTGGGTTGAACACTAGATTCTGCGGGTGCAGTTCAAGCGCTACCTTTACATCTAGGTCGGCGGCCAACTTGTCTACTTCACTCCAGTACTTAGCGGCAATACCCCACTGGTACTCGAGCACGTCTAGGGATGCAGAGTTCCAAGCGTTGACGATCCAGTTTGGGTACTTGGCTCCAGGCTCGCCACCGGGAAGACCAGACATGGTTACTACGCGGTGCTGTCCAAGACGGTTCGCTAGTCGAACCGAGCGTCGAACATCTTCTCCGTGCTTGTCGCCGATCACAGAGTTCGGGTGAAGCGGGTTACCGTTGCAGTTCAAGCCACCGATCGAAACACCAGTGCCCTCGAAGATTGCTAGGAAGTCATCTCTTGCCGCGTCCGAGACCAGGATGTCATCCATGGTTGGTACGTGAGTTGCCGGCAGGAAACCACCGGTGTTGATTTCGATGGCGCTCAAGCCTAGATCTGCAATTACCTTCAGCGCTTCAGGAAGCGAGCGGTCGTGCAGGATTGCGTTATAGACACCGAGTTTCATTACTTGCGTCCCTTCAAGTAGCTAGGGTTCGAAGCAGGTACCTCAACATTTGCGCCGTTGTTCTTGCCCGACTGAATTACCGCCTCGATTACCTCCATGTTGTGAAGGCCGTCGCGGAAGTCTGGGCAGTAAGGAAGTGCTTCGGTCTCAGGAAGCCCCGCTACTTCCTGAAGGAAGGCACGGTTCTGGAAGAAGAATTGGTCGTTCTGACCAACGTTCACACCTGGAGCATCTACCGGTAGACCACCGGCAATGTATGGGTGCGATGGGCCAACCTGAATGGTGCGGAATCCGCGCTGGCTGTAAGGATCTTCGTTTAGCACGAGCTGGAACTCACCGTTACGTGCTTGGCTGAATCGAGCCGCTCCCTTTTCGCAGTAGACCTCGAATTCAAGCGAGGTTGGGTGTCCGGCTGCAACACGGGAAACCTGGATGGCTCCGGCTACGTTTCCAAACTCTGCGATGAAACCGGCGTAGTCGTCGTTCTCAACGGCGTCGAACTTGTCCGAAGCGGTTGCTGTCGAGTGACCCTGAACAGCGCCAGATGGAACTGGACGCTCGGTGATCGAGGTTACGAAGCGAGCACCTGAAACTGCGGAGAATGGCTGCCCGGTAATGAACTCGGCTACATAAGAGATGTGAGACCCTACGTCGGCTAGTGCGCCAGTTCCCATGCCGCCCTTGTAGCGCCAAGAGATTGGACTCATTGGGTCGCTCGAGTAGTCGGCCCAGTAGTTTCCACTGAAGTGAAGTACCTTGCCGAGCTGACCGGAAGCAACGATGTTCTTGATTGCGGCGATTGCCGGGTTGCGTAGGAAGGTAAGACCGATTCGGGCGATCGAAGATGCGCCGTCGGCTGCAGCAACCATCGAACGTGCGTCGTCCAGAGTGTCGCTCAGTGGCTTCTCGCAAAGCACGTGCTTGCCAGCCGCTAGAAGACCTTCGACGATTTCGCGGTGTAGGTGATTTGCTACTACGACAGAGACGGCGTGGATGTTTGGGTCATCTGCAATTCGACGCCAGTCGGCGTCACTGCGCTCGTATCCGAAACGGTCAGCTGCGGCCTGGCCGAACTGCGGCATAACATCTCCGATCGAGATCAGCTTTACCGGAGGTAGGTCTGAACCGTATAGGGAGGTTGCTGCACGATACGCTGCTGCGTGAGCGCGCCCTGCCATACCTGCACCGATAACTGCTACACCGATGGTCATTTGGTCTCCTTGAGGTTGTACTTTTGGAGCGTTCCATTGGAGCGTTCCATTTAGTCAACCTAGCGGACAATTTTGGAGCGCGACAACCAAAACTGCCAGGATTTACCATAATGTTATTTTGTGCTAACAAAGTCTGTGGTTACGCCGTCAAGTAACCTAGTCAAACGATGACTCAAATCGACGGGGTAAATAAGAAGGCCACCATCTATGACGTGGCCGAGGCAGCTGGCGTCTCTAAGTCGCTGGTTTCTTTGGTGTTGCGCGGCGATAGCGCGGTCTCCCCTGCGAAGCGTGAAGCTGTGCAAAAGGCGATCAAGAAGCTCAACTACCGGCCGAGTCGTAACGCCCAGAACCTGGCATCAAACCGAACCAAAACCATCGGCATGGTAATCACCGAATACGAAAACCTCGCCTACTCCAACGTTCTAATTGGGCTCCGTGAAGTCTTTGACAAACAGGATTACCAAATCCTGCTCACAGACCTGCACACCAACCCAAACCTGCACGGCGATGCTGTGGACGCACTGGTATCCATGGACGTCGAAGCTGTTGTTCTCTTCGTGGAGCCGGCCAATCTCAATACTGAAGGTCTTAGCATTCCAGCGATTGTGGTTGGTGCTCGCGAAACGACTGTAAAAGGCGCCGACCTAATCTACTCAAATGACTACCAAGGAAGCCAAATCGTCTTGGAGCACCTAATCAAATTGGGTCATAAAAATATCGCTCATCTCAGCGGTCTCGGCGGCATCGCTGGCAACCGTCGCAAAGCGTATGTGGAGATCATGCAAGAACAGGGAATGCCGCGCATGGTCTACGGCGAAAGCCAGAAAACCAACCAGCTCGGCGGCTATCTGGCAACCAAAGAACTTATTGCCTCGGGCAAGCCCTTCACTGCAATCTATGCGGCCAACGACTACATTGCTGCCGGTGCGATCTCGGCTTTGGCTGAGGTTGGCAAAAATGTGCCCGGAGATATTTCGATAGTGGGCTATGACAATGCGCCGATTTCTCGCGAGTACGCGATGAAGCTGACCACTGTCGACGATATGGGTCTGGAACTAGGACGCCAAGCCGCTGAACAGATTCTGAAACATCTGGAAGGCAACAAATCGCAGAAACCAAAACAGATTGTGATTGAGCCGTCCCTGGTCATCAGAAAATCGACCGCCAAGAAGAAATAGCCCCCTTAAAGTAAGGGGGCGGCAGGCTCTGGGGGAGGGCCTGCCGCCGGCGAGGTCAAATTGGGGGAAATAGACCTCGCGGTCGCTCTAAAGCGACATTCTTAACTTTACATTGATTGTCTAACAATGTGGCAAATTTCAGGATATTGTCAGGATTAATCTGGCAGTATGTCCCTAGCGACATGCAATGGGGTATGTCACGGATCCATGGAGAACGACAAAGATGTCTGACAGCAAGAAAACTTTTGCGCCAACACCAGAATTCGCAGCCAACGCAATTGCAAAAGCTGACCTGTATAAAGAAGCCAAGGCAGATCGCCTTGCCTTCTGGGAAAAGCAAGCCAAGGCTTTACACTGGCACAAACCCTTCACCGAAGTTCTCGACTGGTCGCACGCCCCGGTCGCACGCTGGTTTGACGACGGCGAATTGAACATCGCCTACAACTGCCTTGATCGCCACGTAATTGAAGGCCGCGGCGACCGCGTTGCTCTTTACTTCGAAGGTGAACCAGGCGACCGCCGTGAGATTACCTATGCCGAACTAACCAAAGAGGTTAAGAAGGCAGCCAACGTGCTGACCAGTCTCGGGGTTGTTCGCGGTGACCGCGTTGCTATCTATATGCCGATGATTCCAGAGGCAATCGTCACCATGCTGGCCGTTGCCCGACTAGGTGCAATCCACTCGGTGGTCTTCGGTGGTTTTAGCTCGGACGCACTAGCCACCCGCATCAAAGACGCCGACTGCCGCGTGGTCGTCACCGCCGACGGAGGTTATCGCAAGGGCAAGGCTTCAGCTCTGAAGCCAGCCGTAGACGAAGCACTCGCAGATGGTAAGTGCCCAACCGTTGAGCAGGTTCTAGTGGTCAAGCGAACCGGCGAAGACGTTGCCTGGGGCGAGAAAGACAACTGGTGGCACGACCTGATGGCAGACGCCTCAGACGAGCACGAAGCTCAGGCTTTCCCTGCCGAGCAGGAACTCTTCATTCTTTACACCTCGGGAACAACCGGTGCCCCTAAGGGAATCTTGCACACCTCGGGTGGGTACCTAACCCAGGCAAGCTACACCCACCGCAACATTTTCGACCTGCACCCTGAAACCGACGTCTACTGGTGTACCGCAGACATCGGCTGGATCACCGGTCACTCGTATGTTGCTTACGGCCCACTGGCTAACGGCGCTTCGCAGGTTATTTACGAAGGCACCCCGGATGCACCGCACCCTGGCCGTTGGTGGGAAATCATCGAACGCTACAAGGTATCGATCTTCTACACAGCACCAACCGCTATTCGTTCATTCATGAAGCTCGGACGCGAGATTCCAGACAAGTTCGATCTGTCGTCACTGCGCGTCCTTGGTTCGGTTGGTGAACCAATTAACCCTGAAGCTTGGCTCTGGTACCGCGACGTTATCGGTGGCGGAAAGTGCCCAATCGTAGACACCTGGTGGCAGACCGAGACCGGAGCGATCATGGTCTCCCCTCTCCCTGGCGTCACCTCGCTGAAGCCTGGCTCGGCTCAGACCCCTGTGCCTGGTATTGAGATCAAGATTGTGAACGAAGAAGGCAAGGAAGTCCCTCGCGGCGAGGCTGGCCTGCTAACCATCACCGAACCTTGGCCATCGATGCTTCGAGGCATCTGGCGCAACCCGGGCCGATTCCACGAAGCCTACTGGTCGAACTTCGAGGGTCAGTACTTTGCTGGCGATGGCGCCAAGTGGGACGAAGATGGCGATCTATGGTTGCTAGGACGAGTGGACGACGTGATGAACGTTTCCGGTCACCGTCTATCTACCGCCGAGATCGAATCGTCGCTGGTTGGCCACCCTTGGGTTGCCGAAGCCGCCGTGGTTGGAGCTAAGGACGACATCACCGGACAGGCTGTAGTTGCTTTCGTTATTC
>JBDKLJ010000009.1:0-24960 GCA_039806025.1 Actinomycetota bacterium
TTCCACCGCAAAAATCGACCGACACTTTGGATGTTGTAGTTGAAAGTTTTAGTGAATGGGTTGTTGACTCAGCAGATTTGGGCGAGTTCAAGCCAGAAATTCCAGGCGCTATTTTTGTTAGCGACCTTAACCCATTTATTGAACGTAAGTTGTTCACCGTAAATACGGGCCACGCATCGCTTGCGTATCTGGGCCAACTTGCGGGCCACGACACCATCGTTGCAGCCGCCAGCGATGAAAACGTCCTTGCCAAGGTGAAAGCCGTTCTGCAAGAGACCACTCAGGTTTTGATTACCAGGCACGGACTTGATTCAGTGGCGCAGCAGGAATATGTGAAGAAAACCATCGCGCGCTTTTTGAATAAAGAGATCGATGACCCGGTGGTTCGTGTCGGGCGCCAACCTCGTCGCAAATTGAGCCGCAATGATCGCTTGATTGGTCCGGCAGCCTATTTGGCTGAGAGTGGAACTACTCCGAGCGCACTGCTAGATGTAGTAGAAGCGGCTTTACTGTTCGTAGACGAATCAGACCCAGACGTTTTAGCTCTGCGACAGCAACTCTTGGATTCAGCTTCGAGTGATTTTGTGCTTGAAGTTATGGGTATTGCAGCGGGTCACCCGCTAGCTAAAGAACTTACAAGGCACGTGCAAAACGTGAAAGACAAGCTGCGTTCCTAGGCACTTTTCTAATCTTGTGAGATGGGAAGCCTTCCGGTACGAACGGGAGGCTTCTTTCATAACTATTCCCTAGATTAGACCCTCTAGGTCTTCAAGTAGTGCATGTTTTGGTTTTGCGCCAACCATTTCGCGAACGATCTGGCCGTTTTGGAACACCTTCATGGCTGGGATGCCGGTGATCTTGTACTCGGCTGCTAGGTGCGGTTCTTCGTCGACGTTTACCTTGACGATCTCGATCTTGTCGGCGTATTCGGCACCGATTTCGTCGAGGATTGGGCTAACCATGCGGCACGGACCACACCATTCTGCCCAGAAATCAACTAGGACGAGCTTGTCGTTGTTGATCACATCTTCGGTGAAGCTGGCGGTGGTTGCGTTCTTTGACATGGGTGCTCCTTGTTTTACGTGAAACTTAGTCGTTTAGATAGTGTTCGGCGTCTAGCGCTGCAACACAGCCGGAACCGGCTGCGGTGATTGCTTGACGGTAGGTTGGGTCGATCACATCACCACAGGCAAAGACGCCTGGGATGCTGGTCTTGGACGAACGGCCTTCGACCTTGATGAAGTGGTCTTCGGAAAGCTCTAGCTTGCCCTGAACCAGGCCAACTCGTGGGTCTGAACCAATTGCGATGAATAGGCCGGTTACATCTAGGTCGCTCTTTGAGCCGTCCACGGTGTTTTCTAGCACCAAACCTTCAACCTTTTCGGCACCCTTGATTTCGGCAACGGCCGAGTTGTAGACAACCTCGATCTTCGGGTTCTCAAGAACGCGGTCGACCATGGTCTTTGATGCGCGGAAAGAGTCGCGGCGGTGAATTAGGTACACCTTGTCTGCGAAGCGAGTGAGGAACGAGGCCTCTTCCATTGCTGAGTCTCCACCACCGACGACGGCGATGGTCTTTTCGCGGAAGAAGAAGCCGTCGCAGGTTGCACACCAGGAAACACCGTGTCCGGATAGTTCCTTTTCACGTGGGAGGCCAAGTTCACGGTAAGCGGCTCCGGTGGCAAGAATCACAGCGCGAGCTTCGTACGTTGCCCCGCTGCCGGTCTTTACGACCTTCACCGAACCTTCTAACTCAACCTCGGTGACGTCGTCGAAGAGCACCTCGGTGCCAAATCGCTCGGCCTGCTCCTGCATGTTGGCCATTAGGTCTGGGCCCATAAGGCCGTTTGGGAAACCGGGAAAGTTTTCGATCTCGGTGGTCTTCATCAGTTCGCCACCAGGTTCAACCGACGACGCGATCAATAGCGGCTTAAGCCCAGCTCTGGCGGTGTAGATGGCGGCTGTGTAGCCGGCAGGACCAGATCCAACAATGATTACTTCGCGCACGATTCTCCTATGGGATGCAATGGGATTAACCCAAGTTTATCGGCGCAGTATTCCCTTGAGTGCCGACAGCGCCGAACGAATCTCATCGTTACGTGCTGTCCAGAGCACGATTACATAAACCAGGACGGAGACTCCGCCAACGAGGACGCAAGAGAGCAGGGCGTTTGCAACATTGGACAGCGCGAAGCTATTTGCGCCGATGCCGCCAATTGCCCAGAGCAGCGCTGCGCCTGCCGAACTTGCAACTACGGAGGCCAAGACAACCTGGACGCCATAGCGAACCAGGTGACCCTCTGACAGCCTGCCGATTCGCTTTACCAACATGATGTACGCGATTAGCGCTTGAATGGCGAAGCTAATCGACATCGCTAGGGAAATCGCAGCCACCAACGCCATGGCTGGAACCGTCGCAGAGCAAACGTAGGCACTGATTACAAAGGCCACAATTTGAATGGTTGTGAATACAAACGGGCTCTTAGTGTCTTCAAGTGCGTAGAAAACTCGCTGCAGCATGAAGTTGATGCTGAACGGAATCAGACCGATCATCATTGCTGCCAAAACCAGGCCAAGCGCCTTAGTGGCGTCGTAGCTCGAAGCGAAAACCGAACCTATTGGGAAACTCAGCACAATCATCACGCCGGTGGCGATGGCACTGAGAGCCAGGATTGAGCGCAGGGCCTTCACAACGTCGGTCTTGAGAGCATCGAAGTTCTTAGCGTGGGCGTGCTCGCTCATTCTGGTGAAGTAGGCGGTGGCAATCGACACCGTTCCAACCGAGTGAGGAATCATGAAAATCAACCACGCGGTTCCAGCCACGGCGACCGATGCAATGCCGGTTAGGGTATCGCCGGTCGTCGCGGTTCTGGCGGCTAGCGTACTGGAGGTTAGGTTGGTCTGAATCAAACCACCGATTTGGGTGATGACCAACATTGCTAGCGTCCAGGTAGCGGCCTTTAGGGCTGGGCGCAGACCAAGCCCGCGAAGTTTGAAGTTGAAACTGAACTTCAAACCAATGCGCTTCCAGAAGAAAAACAAAATCAGTGCTTGGGAAGCCACACCCAGGGTGGCAGTGCCGGCCAAGACGGTTATTTGCTCAGAGGTCCAAAGGTGTTGAGCACCAACGCCACCGTAGAGGTTGATGAAAATTGCGAGCCCAACGATAGCCACGAGGTTATTCAGCACCGGTGCCCACATGAACGGTCCAAACGAACTTCTGGCGTTCAGTACCTCGCCGAGGATCGAATACAAACCGTAAAAGAAAAGCTGAGGCAGGCACCAGTAAGCGAACGCTGTGGCGAGTGCCAGGGTGTCGTTGTCCCAACCGCTGGTGTAGAGACGCACCAAAAGCGGGGCGGCTAGAGTTGCCAAAACCGTAATTAGCGCAAACACGGTAATGATCACGGTTAGCAGGCCGTCGATGTAGCCCTTGCCGCCGTCCTTGCGCACCTTTGCACGAACAATCTGAGGAACCAGGACGGCGTTTAGAAGCCCACCCACGATGATTGCGTAAACGTTGTTTGGCAACTGATTGGCTACGCCAAAAGCATCGGCCTCGTTATTGGTGATGCCGATGGCCGCGGCGAGCATGACGGTGCGAACCAGCCCAAGGATGCGCGAAACTACGGTACCGCTGGCCATCCAAAGCGAGGCCCGAGCCACACTCACGCGTTCTGCTTTCGTCGACGAATCATTCGGATCGTTCCGGCAATTAGCAACAGGACGACCAACACACCCATGGATCCGAGAGCAATCAGTTCGGCGTCGCCGATTACGGTCATGCTGATGGTTTTGGTGTCGCCAAGACGCTCACCAGAAAAACTCGAAAGCCAAACGTAAAGATCAACGTTGCCGTTGGCTACGGCTTGAACCGGAACGGTTGCGTTTACCGTGCTGTTTGGCGGGATCACGACCGAAGTGGTTTCGGGCAGACGCACTCGCAGGTTGGAAGTGCTGACGTGAATCAGCACGCGAACTTCGGTGTCGTAGTTGTTTTGGATCAAAACTGGGACGCGCGATGCCTTCGAAACCAGGTTGATGTGCGATCCCTTGATGATTTTTACATCGAATCCTTCACCCGCGGTTGCTGCGGAACCACTTGCCGTAATGATTAGCAAAACGGCAACCAGGACTTTTGAGAAAAATTTCATTTGGTGCGCTCGTACCATTCGATTACGCCCTGCGCCATTCGACGTTCGTTTTCGTGAGCGAGCACGGTGTGCAGTTCGTCCAGGTTGAACCAGCGAGCTTCAACCGCTTCATGATTTGGGTCTCCGGCCACACTCAGTTCGCCGCCGGTTTGCTTGAGCAGGAAGTGGTGAACGGTCTTCGCGATTAGCTTGTCGGGGGTGTAGAACTCGTAGTCGATGAATCCCAGCTCCTGAATAACCGTGGCCTCAATGCCGGTTTCTTCGCAGACCTCGCGCTCTGCAGCCTGCACCAAAGTCTCATCACCTTCAGGGTGGCCTTTCGGCACGCACCACTCCAAACGCTTGCTGCGAGTAAGCCTGCCAATCAGCACAACGTTGGGTGAACCATCGGCCGCCAACACAAATCCACCGGCGGAAGTCTCCTTGACTCGCGCCAGTCGCTTGCGAGCTGGATTTTGGTTCATGATTCAACCCTAAACCTGTGAAACACTAGAACCCATGCAGAGCGTAGCCGAAGCCATCAAAAACCTTGAGGCGTCAACCAACAATGCGCTCTTTGCCAAACTCGGTTCAGTTTTCGCTGAGGCCAGTTTTGAGCTGTCGCTGGTTGGTGGCCCGGTTCGAGATGCATTCCTCGGACGAACCGCTCCAGACCTGGATTTCACCTCATCGGCCACCCCTGACGAAATTCTCGCGCTGGTCAAACCCATCGCTGATGCGCACTGGGACATTGGCCGTGCCTTCGGAACGATTGGTGCTCGATTCGGTAAAGACACCATCGAAATTACGACTTACCGAACTGATCAATACGACGCCGACAGCCGCAAACCAGAGGTGGCTTTCGGTAAAGACCTAAACGAAGATCTGTTCCGCCGCGATTTCACCATCAATTCGATGGCGTTGCGACTGCCGGAGAAAACCTTCGTCGATCCGTTCAATGGGTTGCAGGATATTTTGGCCGGTGTGATTCGCACGCCAGGGCGTCCGGAGGATTCCTTCAGCGACGACCCGCTGCGAATGATGCGCGCAGCACGTTTTGCGAGCCAACTCGGATTCGAGATTGAAGCGGAAACTTTCGCTGCGATGAAGGCGATGGCTGGCCGCATCGAAATCATTTCTGCAGAGCGTATTCAGCAGGAATTGGTCAAGCTGATGCTCGGCAAATATCCACGCAAGGGCCTCACGGCCCTGGTTGATTCCGGCTTGGCCGCGCTCGTATTGCCCGAACTGCCAGCTTTGAAACTTGAAGTGGATGAACATCACCACCACAAGGACGTTTACGAACACACCTTGACCGTGGTGGAGCAGGCGATCGACTACGAGAAGCAATACGGCCTAGAAGGCGACTTCGTGCTTCGCTTCGCCGCCCTTCTGCACGACTGCGGCAAGCCAAAGACACGCAGACTCGAGCCTGGCGGCGGCGTGAGCTTCCACCAGCACGACCTCGTCGGTGCGCGCATTGCCAAGAAACGTATGCAAGCGCTCAAGTTTGACAACGACACCATCGCTTCAGTCTCACGCCTGATCGAACTGCACCTTCGCTTCTTCGGATATGGCGAACAGGCCTGGACCGACTCCGCGGTTCGTCGCTACGTCCGCGATGCTGGCGAGCTACTTACCCGACTACACGGGCTAACCCGTGCCGATGTCACTACCCGCAACCGTCGCAAGGCCGATCGACTTTCGTTTGCCTACGACGATTTGGAGTCGCGCATCAAGGCGCTCGCGGAACAGGAAGAGCTCGATGCCATCCGCCCAGACCTGAGCGGTGAAGAGATCATGGAGATCTTGGGCATCAAACCCGGACGTGAAGTGGGTGAGGCTCGCAACTTCTTGCTAGAACTTCGCCTCGAGGAAGGGCCGCTGGGTGCCGATGAGGCAAAATCGCGGTTGCTTCAGTGGTGGTCTAACCGCTAAACTCGAAAGGTTGCAAAATACCCTCCTGTCATGGAAGTCCCATGGCCGTTCTAGTCCAAAGGAGGTGGGTTAACTATGCATCTATACGAGCTCATGGTAATTCTCGACCCGTCGGTTGAGGAGCGCACCGTTGCTCCAAGTCTGGACAAATTCCTGAATGTTATCCGCAATGGTGGAGGCACCATTGACAAGGTTGACATCTGGGGACGTCGTCGCTTGGCTTACGAAATCAACAAGAAGACCGAAGGCATCTACGCCGTCATCAACGTCAAGGCAACCTCTGCTGACGTTCTTGAAGTAGACCGTCAGCTACGTCTTTCAGAGGCAGTTATGCGCACCAAGGTGCTACGTGCCGACGAAGCCGTTGTGAACATCAAACCTGTTGAGGTTCCTGAAGTTTCTGCCGAAGAGAAGGCTGCCGACAAGGCTGAAGCTGCTCCTAAGAAGGCTCCGGCCGCTAAGAAGCCAGCCGCCAAGAAGGCTGACTAACTAACATGGCAAACGAACTAACCGTGACGATCGTTGGCAACTTAGCCGACGATCCAGAGCTGCGTTACACCCAGGGTGGAGTAGCAGTTGTTAGCGTACGCGTGGGTTCAACCCCTCGTACCTTCAACCGCCAGACCAACGCTTGGGATGACGGCGAGACCGTTTGGGTGCGTTGCACCGCATGGCGCGAACTTGCTGAAAACGTTGCTCAGACCCTAACCAAGGGTTCGCGTGTAATCGTTACCGGTCGTCTCAAGGCCCCTTCGGCCTACCAGTCGGCTCAGGGTGAGGCTCGCGCTTCGCTTGAGCTAGACATCGACGAGATCGGCCCATCGCTACGTTATGCAACCGCTTCCGTAACCCGTCGTGCCCGCGAGGCTGGCGAAGGTGCTACCCCTTGGGGTAACAGCGACGCCCCTGCAGCTGGAAACGCAAAGCCTGTTGATGGCTGGGCGAACCCAGGTGCTCCTGCTGGCGCAGACGACACCCCGTTTTAAGAATTAGAAGAGTACTAGGAGTATCAAATGGCTGGAAAGTCCAACGACACTCGCCGCAAGCCTAACCGCAACGCAAAAAACGCGAAGCTTGCGCCAGTGAAAGCAATCAAGGTTGGCGTCATCGACTACAAGGATGTCGCTACCCTACGTAAGTTCGTGAGCGACCGCGGCAAGATCCGTTCGCGTCGTATCACCGGTGTTTCTGTTCAGGAACAGCGTCTAATCGCCCGTGCCGTAAAGAACGCTCGCGAAATGGCTCTAATGCCTTACGCTGGCGCTGGCCGTAACTAAGGAGTAGAAGCATGTCGAAGGTTATTCTGACTAACGAAGTTTCTGGCCTAGGTTCTGCCGGAGACGTTGTAGAGGTAAAGAACGGCTACGCCCGTAACTACCTAATTCCTCAGGGCTTCGCAGTCCTTTGGACCAAGGGTGGCGAGAAGCAGGTTTCGCAGATTCGTGCAGCTCGCGACGCTCGTGCCATCGCTTCGGTTGAAGAGGCAAACACTCTCAAGGCTCGCCTTGAAGAGAAGGCAATCCGTCTATCCGCCAAGTCTGGTGTTGAGGGTCGTCTATTCGGCGCCATCAAGACCGCAGACGTTGCAGCAGCAATCGTTGAGGCCGGCCTGGGTGAAGTTGACAAGCGCAAGATCGAGCTTTCGGCTCCGATTAAGGTAGCTGGCAACCACTCGGCAACCGTTCGTCTTCACGATGGCGTTGTTGCTAACATCACCGTTCAGGTGGTTGGCAAGAAGTAGTATTGCTTCAAAGCTTTCGGGCGGTAGGTTTCGACCTACCGCCCTTTGCTTTAACCTGTGGATAAATGTGGATAACTATGGCGTTCGGCGTGGCTAGACCTGTGCAAAACCAAACTCTAAGGTGAAACTTTAGGGTTTATACACAAAGGTTATCCACAGCCAAAATCCTTACCAGCACTGACCCCAAGGAATTTCTCCACAATTTATGCACAGGTTGTCCACAGGTTATACACAAATACCTCGGCGTGTTTCCACAGTTATCCACAAAACAATTCACAGGGCGATTTCGAAAGCCAATGTCAGTGGGTAATAGTAGACAAGGTTTTACAACTAATAAGGGGAGCAATGGCTCAGATTCAGAACACTCCGGCCGATCCTACGGCTGCAGTGGAGCGCGTCTTGCCGCACGACCTGCTTGCAGAGCAGTCGGCGCTGGGCGGCATGATGATCTCAGCCGATGCTGTTGCCGTGGTCAACGAATTTATTCGCCCGAATGACTTCTACGCACCAAAGCACGAACTCATCTACGACGCCATCCTTAGCCTTTTCGGCAAAGGTGAACCAATCGATGCGATTTCGGTATCTGCCGAGCTAACCCGCAACGGAAACCTGGTTCGAGCCGGCGGCGCAGACTACGTTCACTCCCTCACAAGTTTCGTTCCAACCGCAGCCAACGCTGACTACTACGCGAAGATCGTGCAAGAAAAGGCCGTTCTCCGTCGCATGGTCGAAGTTGGTACAAAGATCGCCCAAATGGGTTATGCAGCCGAAGGTGATTTGGAGGAACTCATCAACGCTGCACAGGCGGACGTCTATGCGGTTGGAACGAAGGCACTTGCCGATCAGTACTCGGCGTTGAGTACATCAATCGATGCGGCCGTACTCGAAATGGAAATCGCCGAGCAGAGCGGCGACGAAATGACCGGCGTTGCAACCGGTTTCCACGAACTAGACGACAAGACCCACGGTCTGCACGGTGGTCAAATGATCATCATCGCCGCCCGTCCGGCTGTTGGTAAGTCAACCTTTGCTCTAGACATCTCTAGAAACGGTGCAATTAAGCACAACAAGCCGGTTCTGTTCTTCTCGCTGGAAATGAGCAAGGCCGAAATAGCTATGCGCATGCTTTCCGCAGAAGCCGAGCTAAACCTCAGCAAAATGCGCGGCGGTGGCCTATCGGCCGACGACTGGAAGAAACTCGCGGCGGTTCGCGGACGCATCAACGATGCCCCACTATTCATTGACGACAGCCCAAACCTAACCATGATCGAGATTCGCGCCAAGAGCCGCCGACTCAAGGAGAGCCTAGGCCTCGAGATGATCGTCATCGACTACCTTCAGCTACTCACCTCGGGTAAGAAGGTTGAATCGCGTCAGCAGGAAGTTTCCGAATTCTCCCGTGGCATCAAGCTTTTGGCCAAGGAACTGAACATCCCTGTCATCGCAATCGCTCAGCTGAACCGTAACTCGGAACAGAAGGCCGATAAGAAGCCGGAAATCTCACACCTTCGTGAGTCTGGCTCGCTAGAACAAGACGCCGACGTCGTAATTCTGCTTCACCGCCCAGATCAGGGACAAAAAGACCACCCACGCGTCGGCGAAGCCGAGATCATTCTCGCCAAGCAACGTAACGGGCCTACCGGCGAATTCGTCGCCTTATTCCAGGGGCAGTATTCTCGTTTTGTGAACATGCCACAAAACCGCCACAGTAACACCAGCCCGGCTCCAGCCATGGCGGTGCCAAACCAGTTCAACGAATGAACTGGCTAACCACAACTCGCGCTGCGGCTCACGCCGCGGTAGCTCTGGTCATCACTTTCACCAAGTACCACACTGTTGAATTCGGTCTCCAGATGGTGATCCTGTTTGCAGCGCTCTACCTAGCCGCTAGCCTGGGAACTCACTTCTTGGACAACCGTTTTAAGGTGATGTCACCGAGGCTTGGTTTGCCGCTGATTCCACTGCTAGTCACAGGCCCATTGGCCGCGGCTGCAATTGGCTTTGGCTTGAACGACACCCTAACGCTGAGAGTTGTTTACGGCGTCCTCTTCGCTGGCTTGGTGATCGTGGAACTTTATCTGGCTAAAAAATTCGGCAGAAAAACACCCGACGGACGCGACGCAATTCTCACCGCCTACATCAGCCTCGCCTTGGCCGGCCTAGCCATAAGTTTCAATGTCGAATCCAAAAACATCATCGGATTTTTCGGAGCCTGGCACGCACTGCTAGCCGTACACCTCGGCATCGCAGCCTTTTCGCCAAAGAAGTAGGCTAGAGACATGACCCAAAACCAGAAGAAGCCAGTCGGCGTGCTCGTTTATCTAACACTCTCAGCGATTGCAGCGGTCTTTGTTGGAGTTTTGGTTTACTTTGGAACCCGCAATTGGGATCAGACCTTCATTTGGTCTGGCCTAACCTTCATCGTCGTCCTAGTTGGAATCGCGACCCTCGCGCTAAGCGTAAAAGACGACGACTTCGACGGAACTACTCCGCGTCTCTACAACAAAAAGAAGTAATTAGCCGCGGAAATTACTTGTAAGTTCGCTGGCAAGACCTGTGTAAGTACCGGGACGCAGTGCGATGAGACGTTGCTTGGCCTCGGTGGAAATATCCAAACCGTTCACAAAAGCGATTAGGTCGTCTTGACCAATGCGCTTTCCGCGAGTCAAGTCTTTTAGCAGCGCGTAAGGGTCGGAAATCTTTGAACGACCAGCTGCAACCTCGGCACGAATGACGGTCTGGATCGCTTCGCCGAGAACCTCCCAGTTGTCGTTTAGATCTGCTTCAAGGACTCCAACATTTAGGTCAATTTCACCTAGGCCTCGAGTCACGTTGTCTAGAGCCAACATGCTGTGGCCAAGACCAAGCCCGATGTTTCGCTGGGTCGAGGAGTCGGTGAGGTCACGCTGGAGGCGACTGGTAACCAGCGTAGATGCGATTGAATCAAGGATCGCGTTCGAAAGCTCAAGGTTTGATTCAGCGTTTTCGAAACGAATCGGGTTGATCTTGTGAGGCATCGTAGACGAGCCGGTAGCACCAGGCTGAGGAATCTGCTTGAAGTATCCAACCGAAATGTAGCTCCAAATGTCGGTGCAGAGGTTGTGGAGAATGCGGTTGAACAGCGCAACGGCCGAGTACAACTCCGCCTGCCAGTCGTGACTCTCGATCTGAGTGGTCAGTGGGTTCCAGGTAAGGCCAAGACCGGTCACGAAATCCTGTGATTCCCGAATCCAGTCGACATCTGGTCTCGCAACGACGTGAGCCGAGAAGGTTCCGGTAGCGCCAGAGAACTTGCCCAGATATTCGGTCTTCTCAACTCGGCCGATTTGGCGTCCTAGTCTGTGAACAAAAACAGCCAGTTCTTTGCCCATAGTGGTTGGGGTGGCAGGTTGGCCGTGAGTGCGCGAAAGCATTGCGTTGTCGACGTACTTGTCGCTCAGTTCTTTCAACTTCTCAACCAGGGCTTTGGCTTTAGGAAGCCAAACCTGGTTGATCGCATCGCGAACCGTAATCGCGTAAGAAAGGTTGTTGATGTCTTCGCTGGTGCAACCGAAGTGGGTTAGTTCTAATAGGTCGGTGCGGCCAAGCTGCTCAAGTCTGGTGCGAATGAAGTATTCAACAGCTTTCACATCGTGCTTAGTGATGGCTTCGGTCTCACCAAGCTCTCGAACGTCTTCGTCGGAAAAGTTGGTTACAACGTCGCGAAGCGATTTGGCTTCAGCTTCAAGAATTGGGGTTGCGTTTTCAAGGATGTGACGGTTGGCGAGCTGAATCAACCACTCGATCTCAACTTGAATGCGAGCACGGTTTAGACCCGCCTCAGAAAGGAATTCTCCTAGGTCTGACACGCTTGCGCGGTAACGGCCGTCGAGGGGGGAGATTGGCTGTACGGAAAGATTGCTCACCCTACTATTTTGCCTTACCTCTTATCCACAGAATCGCTAACGGCCCGAATGTTACTAAGCGGATGCTTGATGCTTTTTGCATGCACGACGTAAATTTTTTGATTAGCCAATTGGTTGCTCAGCTGGAATCGGCAATGCCGAACCAAGCACTTTGGAATTCGAGTGCCGCAAGGGCACTACAAGCGCAGATAGAACACCTGCAATATCGCCTGCGGCTAGTTCAATCGAGTTTGTTGTGAGCGACCTGGTCAGCTACGGAGGCGATCCGCGGGTTGTGGCCACCCGTTCGGAGATCGAGAGAATCACCTCCGAACTTGCCATGGTTCAGAAGCGAATCACCGACGAACTCCATCCGCTGGCACAGCTCCACGGCCTCGTTCACCACATTCACTTCGACTCGGTGGTTCCGGAAGTTCTGGTGCGGCTCGGTCTGCAACGTCACGGCTGTTTCGTCGCGGGTGAAAGCTACTTCACCACGGACGCCAGACTGGCTCATAAATTCAATGGCTTGGGCGAATTTCTGCACGACAATCCATGGCTCGCTAAAAAGATTCCGAGCCAGGCTTGGCTCGCGCTTGGTGGAATCACGGTCCTCGCTGGTTTTACGAATACAAATTTCACAGCCCTGGCCATTCGCACGGGTAGACCATTGCTCCCAACCGAAGAAGTGGGTCGCGTATCGGCAATTTTGCCCGACGGACGCCTACGCCTGGTCGAGCGTAGCCCGCGCGAGAATTTCCAAAACCCAAATTCGATCGCTGCCCTTACGGGCAGACTAAACAACGAGGACGGTCGGGTTCGAATCGAACGTTATCAGGGTGCGAATGGCAAGACCGCTGTGATCTATTTACCGGGCACCGCTGAGTGGAACCCAGCGGGTAGCCAGAAGGCCTTCGACATTCGTTCAGACCTGGAATTAGCCGCTGGAAACAGGTCTTCCGATTCCGTCGATGCGGTACGCCAGGCAATTTCGGAGGCACACCTCGATCCGAACGAAAAGGTCATTCTGGTTGGGTATTCGCAAGGTGGCATGATCGCCGCCAATCTCGCCGAGTCGGGCTTGCCAGTTTCGGGCATCGTCACAATTGGATCGCCAATTGCCGATAGCCAGATCCCCAAGGATGTTCCGGTCATCTCTATTGAACACACCAACGATGTGGTTCCTGCAATAAGCGGCAAAACCAACCCGATTAGTGAGAACTGGGTGACCGCTACGCGACATCTAGATTTGCACGCAGGGCAATCGGTAATTGCCGCCCATGCGATGAGCGGCTATCAGGAAACCGCGGCGCTCGCGGATGACTCAAATGACGTCGGAGTGATTCACGTGAAGCAGGAAATATTGGGTCAACTCAGCAATGCAAAGTTGGTGCAGGTGAGGGAGTTCGAGCCGCTTAGAGCAGCTTCATAGCCTTGAACGCTGCGCGAGCCAAGAAGGTGCTTACGCTCATTACCAGCGCAGCCAAAATTGCCCAACCTAGGGCCGCATTGCTGGCTCCCGCGGCGCCGAATCCGTCGATCGTAATCAGGTGAGCCTTGAAGGAAGAGCTGAGCCATGCAACGAATAAAAACAGCACCCCGTTAATCACCACCGAGATTAACCCGAAGGTGAGGATGTAGAGAGGGAATGCCAAAACCTTCACGACCGGGGCAATGATTGCGGTTACCAAACCGAAAATCATTCCGATAAAGACGTAAGAAGCAACCAAATTCCAGACCGAATCGCCTCCCCAAGGGGAGACTTTGACTGCAGAAATTACGGTTGTGACCAACCAAAGCCCCAAAGAGTTGATAACGGTTCCAAGGAGAAATCTCTTCATAAGTAGATTCTGCCACCGCAAGCAAACTAAATTGGAAAGGATGAATGCAATCGAAAGCGTGCCTATGGTGCAGCTGCTCTCTCCGGAGGGCGACTTTGCCGTGCCAAAGCAGTATGCCGAATACGGCCAGTACATCGAGCGCCTGAACGAAGAGGATTTCCTAAAGTTCTACCGCGACATGGCTCGTTGCCGC
This sequence comes from Actinomycetota bacterium, assembly GCA_039806025.1. GTDB lineage: Bacteria > Actinomycetota > Actinomycetes > Actinomycetales > Microbacteriaceae > Rhodoluna. The sequence goes on from JBDKLJ010000009.1 coordinate 13,731, forward strand.
CGCTTTGACCTTGAAGCCAACGCGCTTCAGCGCCAGGGGCAACTAGGACTGTGGATTCCGGCAATTGGCCAGGAGGCCGCCCAGATTGGTTCGGGTTACGCGGTTGGCAAAAACGATCACATCTTCCCTAGCTACCGTGAACACGGTGTTGCCATCACCCACGGCATCGAACTGATGTCGATTCTGAAAATGCTTCGCGGTGTGAACCACGGTGGCTGGAACCCAGAGGAAACTCGCTTCCACCTCTACGCGATTGTGCTTGGCAGCCAGGTGCTTCACGCAACCGGTTACGCCATGGGCCTCAAGTTCGACGGCAAGGTTGGAACTGGCAACAAAGCGGAAGACCTCGCGGTCATCAGCTACTTCGGCGACGGCGCAACCGCCGAGGGCGACATCTCAGAGTCTTTCCTATTCGCTGCCAACAACGAAAGCCCAATCGTGTTCTTCTGTCAGAACAACCAGTGGGCAATTTCCTCCCCAACCGCAAGCCAAACCAAGGTTCCTCTTTATAAGCGCGGTGAAGGTTTCGGCGTCCCTGGTATTCGCATAGATGGCAACGACATTCTCGCTAGCTACGCGGTAACCGCTAAGCACATGGACGACGCCAGAAGCGGTGCCGGCCCATTCATGATTGAGGCGCTCACCTATCGCATCGGCGCTCACACTTCTTCCGACGACCCAACCAAGTACCGCACCGACGAAGAGGTTGCCTACTGGACCGCTCGCGATCCGCTAAAGCGTTTCGAGACCTTCCTTCGTCGCCAGGGTATTGGCGAAGACTTCTTCACCGAGGTTGAGGCAGCCGGAGAGCAGCTCGCTAAGGAAATTCGCGAAGCCACCTTTGCCTTGCCAACTCCGCCGCTTGAGAACATGTTCAAGTACGTTTACTCGGAGCCACACCCTCTAATCGACGAACAGCTCGACTGGCTACAACGTTACGAAGCGTCGTTCGGGGGTGACCACTAATGGCGAACATCGTTGAGATGCCTCTGGCGAAGGCCATCAATGCCGGCCTTCGCAAGGCAATGAGCGACGACAGCAAGGTCTTGATGTTCGGCGAGGACGTTGCCCAGCTCGGTGGTGTATTCCGCGTTACCGAAGGTCTCCACAAGGAGTTCGGCGACAACCGTATTTTTAACTCACCTATTGCCGAATCTGGAATCGTCGGTACCGCAATCGGTCTAGCCATGCGCGGCTACCGCCCGGTCACCGAGATCCAGTTCGACGGCTTTATCTTCCCTGCTTTCGACCAGATCACAACTCAGCTAGCCAAGATGCAGAATCGCTCGGAGGGCTACACCACCATGCCGGTGGTCATTCGCGTTCCGTTCGGCGGCGGCATCGGTGCGGTTGAGCACCACAGCGAAAGCCCGGAAGCGTACTTTGCTCACACCGCTGGTCTGCGCGTGATTAGCCCGAGCAACCCGAACGATGCCTACTGGATGATTCAGCAGGCTATCCGCTCAAACGACCCGGTCATGTTCTTCGAGCCAAAGCGTCGCTACTGGCAGAAGGGTCCGGTCAACCTGGACGAACCGCCACAGGGTATGCACGAAGCTCGCGTGCTTCGCGAGGGAACCGATCTAACCATCGTTTCCTACGGTCCAATGGTTCACACCTCGCTTCAGGCAGCCGAGATTGCTCACAGCGAAGGCATCAGCATCGAGGTCATCGACCTGCGCTCGCTTTCGCCAATCGATTTCCCAACCGTCATCGAATCGGTCAAGAAGACTGGCCGTTTGGTCACCGTTTCGGAAGCTCCAAACTCGTTCTCGATTGCCAGCGAAATTGCCGCTCGAGTCACTGAGGAAGCCTTCTACCACCTTCAGGCTCCGGTCCTTCGCGTTGGTGGTTTTGACATTCCTTATCCTGCGGCCAAACTTGAAGAAATCTATCTTCCAGATGCCGACCGCATCCTTGAAGCCGTTGACCGAGTGAGGGCGTACTAATGAGCAAGATTGCATACTTCAATCTGCCTGACGTTGGCGAAGGTCTAACCGAGGCCGAGATCGTGACCTGGAAGGTCGCAGTTGGCGACACCGTTTCGGTGAACCAGATCATCGTTGAGATCGAAACCGCCAAATCGCTGGTTGAACTTCCTTGCCCGTTCGCCGGAGTTGTTTCCGAACTTCTAGCCGCCGAAGGCGACACCGTGGAGGTAGGCAAGCCAATCATCGCTGCAACCGTTGCCGATGACGCAGTTGGTGCCACCACTACTCCGAGCGCTCACCAGGCAGTTGCCGCTCAGGCCGAAGCTGTGGTCGAAGCCAACGAAGAGCGCACCCCGAACCTCGTAGGCTACGGCGTTGCCGACCCAACCGGTCCGGCTCGTCGCCGTGCCCGCCACAACGTCCCAGCAACACCAAGCACTACCTCGATTCCGGTTATCCCAATCGAAACCGCGGTGGCCGCTGCGCCGGTAATCATTCCGGTGAACCCTGCCACGCAGGTTCTAGCCAAGCCGCCAATCCGCAAACTCGCCACCGACCTCGGCGTTGACCTTTCGAAGGTCACTCCAACCGGTCTGAACGGCGACATCACACGCGAAGACGTACTCGGCTCGGCTCAGCAGGCCAGTGTCTTCCGCAACCTGAGCACTCCAGCCGCTCCAAGTGAGCGCGAAGAGCGCATCCCGGTTAAGGGTGTTCGCAAGGCAATCGCTAACGCGATGGTTTCATCAGCATTCTCAGCCCCACACGTAAGCATCTTCGTGGACGTCGATGCCACCAGAACCATGGAATACGTGAAGCGCCTCAAAGCTTCAACCGACTTCGCCGGAACCAAGGTGACCCCTCTGCTCATCATGGCTAAGGCAATGATGTGGGCAGTTCGTCGCAACCCGATGGTGAACTCAACCTTCACCGAGGAAGAGATCATCGTTCACAACTTCGTGAACTTCGGTATCGCTGCAGCCACCCCGCGCGGTCTGATCGTTCCTAACATCAAGGACGCCGACAAGATGTCGATGCTCGAGCTGGCTCAGGCAATCGAACAGCTGGCTGCCACCGCTCGTGAAGGCAAGACAACTCCTGCCGACATGAAGGATGGAACCATCACCATCACCAACATCGGTGTTTTCGGCGTTGACACCGGTACCCCAATCTTGAACCCGGGTGAAGTTGCGATTGTGGCCCTTGGTTCGATCCGCCCGAAGCCTTGGGTAGTCAACGGTGAAATCCAGGTTCGCCAGGTAACCACCATCGGCGCCACCTTCGACCACCGTGTCGTCGACGGCGACGTAGCCTCGCGTTTCGTTCAGGACGTGGCTTCGGTAATCGAAGAGCCTGCTCTACTGCTCGACTAGTTATTGGTGTTTCAAGAGATGTTGGTTAGGGGAAAATAATGAATGATTTTTCAAGGTTTGTGTACAAAGACACCGAAGCCGGATGGGAAGAACTTCGTCAAAAGTGCCTGGAAGGCCTAGTACCCTCCGACATGAGGGGAAGTTCAATCGTCAAAGCACTTGGTCTTGAGAATGTCCCTTTGGACGAAGCAGGCTCTGTTGAGGACAAGCATCTTTGGATTGATTTCAATCATTCCACAGACTTATTTCTTGACCTGAGTTTTTTGGTTCCAGAATGGCAGCCACTCTGTATAGCACGCGACATATTGAAGCCTGCGACTATGGATGAAATAGATCGCATCGAAGACGAAGGGGGGATCGTCAACGTTGCGTATCGTTCGCCAGCCCAAACTCCAGATGGCCTATATACTCACGAAGGTTTTCCATCTGGGTTTGCCCTCTTCTGCCCACGTTGTTATTCCACGGCACAGGCTTCTGAGGGCTTCGAATTTGGCGAGGATATCGACTTCGATCCGTTTAGCCAAGCAGTGAAAGACTGCCCGGCTTGCGATGGTTCAGGTTATTGGGACCTCGAGTACTTCTCAGCAGAGCCCAACTAGCCGACCCGGCAGTATTGACAATCATTCTCAATAAGCCCTAGCCTAAGAGGGTGAAAAAACACGGCTCGCTCACGCTCGCAATTGTCGCCCTACTAGCGCTCGTTGGGTGCGCCCCTGCAGAACAGCCGCGATGGCAGGCCGGCAACGGTCCAATCAAGATCGTCGCTTCAACCAATGTCTGGGGTTCGGTGGCAAACCTGATTGCCGGTGACCTCGCCACCGTAGACGCCATCATCTACAACGTGAACCAGGATCCACACTCTTACGAGCTGACCGCTCGGGACCAACTGCTCATCAACAACGCTGACATCGTGATCATGAACGGTGGCGGCTACGACGACTTCATGCAACAAGCAATCGACGCCGACCCAACGCCGGCGATTACCGTGGACGCATTCATGGCATCCGGTGACGATGAAACCCGTAACGAACACATTTGGTATGACGTTGATCAGGTGGGCGATGCCGCAGCCGTTATCGGAGCTGCACTCGAGTCAATCGATGAAGGCAAGTTCGAAGAGATCGAGGCTCGCGTGGCCGACTTCCGCGCTAAACTTTCTGAGCGCAAGGCGCTCTTGGATGCCAACAAGTGGCAGATGAGCGCCGGCTACATCTCTTATGAGCAGCAGTCGGTATTTCTGACCGAACCCCTGATTGCCTACTTGGTCGAAGATGCAGGTTACTTCAACGTGACTCCTCCAGAATTCAGTGAGGCCATCGAAGAGGAACGAGATGTACCTCCAGCGGTGATGCAAGAGGCGATCGACCTGATCAAGAACCACAAAGTCTGGGCGATCTTCGTGAACGGCAGCACTCAAACCGCCCAGATCGAAACCTTACTTTCGATCAACAGCAAGATTCCGAACTACGAATTCAGCGAACTGCTGAACCAAGACCCAGACACCCTGGAGTATGACGGCGGATACTTCCAGATGCTCGATGGTGCGATTCAGATGGTGTTTGGCAAGTGAGCAAGCCACTACTAGAGATTGAGAATGCGACCCTGGAGATCGATGGTCGTGTGCTTTGGCAGAACCTAAACCTTGAGATCCAGCCAAACGAGTTCATTGCGGTGTTGGGTGCCAACGGTTCGGGAAAGACCAGCTTGCTGAAGGCAGTGCTAGGGCAACTTCCTTTGAGGAGCGGAAGCATTCGTCTAAATTCCAAAAAAATTAGACGCGGCTCACGCCGCATCGGTTACGTACCTCAGCATCGCCAACCTGAAACCACGATGCCGCTTCGTGGGAAAGACCTGTTGTGGTTGGGTTTGAACGGACACCGATTCGGGTTCTGGATTCCAGGTTCAAAGGCCAGAGCACAGTTCGATCACATCGTCGAGGCAATCGATGGTCAGGAACTAATCAAACGAAAAATCAGCGGGATGTCTGGTGGTGAACTGCAACGCTTGCGCGTAGGCCAGGCGGTCATTGATGAACCGGACCTAATTTTGGCCGATGAACCACTCAGTGCTTTGGACTACAACCAGCAAGCGGCGGTTGCCGAGTTACTTGGTCGTGAGAGCCGCGAGCATGGAGCTGCCGTGCTCTTCGTGACCCATGACGTGAACCCGATTCTGGGGATGGTTGACCGCGTGCTGTATCTTGCCGAGGGAAGTTTTCGCATTGGAACTCCCGATGAAGTGCTGACTTCCGAGACCCTTAGTGAACTCTACGGAACCACGATTGATGTGGTTAGAAACCAAGGACGAATCCTGGTGCTCGGCGCACACGACGATCACGACCACCACCACGAGGAGGTCTGGAAGTGATCTTCGACTTCTCGAACTACGACCAGCTACTTCCGCTAGTAACCAACTCGCTAATTGTGGGCGCTTTGCTTGCTGTGGTTGGCGGTCTCGTGGGCGTCTTCGTAATCAATCGCGATATGTCTTTCGCCGTCCACGGAATTTCGGAGCTTAGCTTTGCTGGCGCTTCGATCACACTGCTAATCGGCGGCGATGTGGTCTTCGGTTCGGTAATTGGTTCGCTCATCGCATCGCTGATTATCGGAGTGATGGGCGCGAAGGCCAAAGAGCGTAATTCGATTACAGCGGTTCTAATGCCGTTCGGTTTGGGTCTCGGTATTTTGGCGCTCTCGCTCTATCAGGGGCGCGCTTCGAATAAGTTCGGCCTGTTGACCGGGCAGATCGTGGCCATCGACGAACCGCAGCTGGTTTCGATCAGCATAATTTCTGCGATTGTGATCGCAGCTCTTCTAATAATTTGGCGCCCTTTGACCTTTGCGTCACTCGATGTTGAGGTGGCAAGCGCTCGCGGTGTACCAACCAGAACTCTGTCCATCGTTTTCATGCTGCTACTCGGCCTCTCGGTTGCCGCCAGCATCCAAGTGGTTGGAGCACTGCTCGTTCTAAGCCTCCTGGTAACTCCGGCAGCGGCGGCAGTGCGAGTAAGTTCGTCGCCGTTTGTGATTCCAGTCCTCTCGGTTATCTTCGCTGGCGTTTCAGTCGTCGGAGGCATTTTGCTAGCGCTCGGTTCGAGCCTGCCGGTTAGCCCATACGTCACCAGCATCTCGTTCTTGATCTACCTGATTTGCCGAGGCGTGGAATGGGTGAAGAACCGATGACCGTCAAACGCAACACCTGGCAGAAAGATGCGGTGAAGCACGCCCTTGGCGAAGCGGCTGGTTTCGTCTCTGCCCAGCAGCTGCACCTTGTGCTGCGCAACCACGGTTCAACTATCGGGTTGGCAACCGTTTACCGTGCGCTCGCGGACCTAGCGAACCAGGGAGAAGCCGATAGCCTCCAAAGCAAGGACGGCGAACTGCTATACCGCGCGTGTGGAACCGAACACCATCACCACCTCATCTGTCGATCCTGCGGCAAGACCGTGGAAATCGAGGCGTCAAAGGTTGAAGCCTGGGCCGATGAAGTGGCCAGGTCTCACGGATTTACTCAGCCGAGCCACACCATCGATATTTTCGGTGTTTGCGCCTCTTGCAACTAACGATTCCCTTTACTTACCCTTATGTGTAAGGGGGAATCATGAAAAAAAGTAATCAGGGGATCAGTAAGCTCCAAGGTCTAGCTCTAGGTCAGCTCGGACTGATTGGCCTGGAAACAGTTCTGGGTGTAATCGCTGCCACTAGTTTTCCCAATGAAGGCGGAAATCGTATCTTCAACAGCCTGGTGACAATGTTGCTAATCGCATTTGCGATACCGGCATTCATGACGATTTTTTCAGCGGCGAAGTTGGCTAAACCCAAAGCAAAGATCACCCCGCAGGAAGCCAAGTCGGCATTCGGAACGCAAAAAGCACTGTTTATCATCTGTATTTTGCTGCTGGTTCCGGCCATCTTCCTGGCATTGAATGGCTTTGTTTTCTTTGCTTTGAACTGTGTTCTGGGGATTGGAATCTGGCCAATGGTCAACAAGGAGTCCAAGAGCTTCCAGCATGAAGTCTAAAAAGCACCCTGGCTCAAAACTTGGACTTGATTAAGCGGTGCAAACTCGCCTAAACTTATGAAGTTGCTTTGAGCAACAAGGTTTTTGTATTCAAGCCAAACCAACTCCCACAAATCTAGGGTGAATTCGGCTTGCCAACAAGGAGATGAAATGTCAGCTTACTGTCAGGTAACTGAAACTGGCCCACAGTTCGGCCACCACGTTTCGCACGCCCAGAACAAGACCAAGCGTCGCTTCAACCCAAACATTCAGAAGAAGACCTACTTTGTTCCTTCACTGAAGCGCAACGTCACCCTTAACCTGAGCGCACGCGGCATCAAGGTTATCGACGCTCGAGGTATCGAGTCGGTCGTAGCACAGCTGCTTGCCCGTGGCGAGAAGATCTAAGGAGTCACAGCTAAATGGCTAAGAAGGACAAGGACATCCGTCCAATCATCAAGCTAAAGTCGACTGCCGGCACCGGTTACACCTACGTAACCAAGAAGAACCGCCGCAACGACCCAGACCGTATCGTTCTGAAGAAGTACGACCCAGTTGTACGTCAGCACGTCGAATTCCGCGAGGAGCGTTAATCCATGGCTAAGAAGAGCAAGATCGCTAAGAACGAGCAGCGCAAGATTGTTGTTGAGCGTTACGCAGAGAAGCGCCTCGCACTAAAGAAGGCTCTAGTTGACCCAAACAGCACCGACGCACAGCGCGAAGAGGCTCGTCTAGGTCTACAGAAGCTTCCACGCGACGCTTCGCCAGTTCGTGTTCGTGGCCGCGACGCCATCGACGGACGTCCACGTGGTTTCCTCAGCAAGTTCGGTGTTTCCCGTGTGCGTTTCCGCAAGATGGCCCACAACGGCGAACTTCCAGGCATCACCAAGTCGTCCTGGTAATTCAAAATTTGCCAAAACCGCTCCCGTTTGGGGGCGGTTTTGCTTTAACCCTTGAAAATAAAGGGATGTAGACACGCCGAGCGAAATGAACGCTGAAAAATACTACGGGTCTAGATTTATAGCGACTAAACATAGTCATTCTTTCTAGACATTGGAGGGCCAAATGGCTAACACTCTAAACAAGGGCGAGCTAGTAGCCGCCATTGCTGCACACACTGGTGAGTCACAGGCAGCCGTCAACCGTGTTGTTGACGCACTGTTCGAGACCATCGCAAAGACCGTAAAGAAGGGTGACAAGGTCACCATTCCTGGTTGGATCTCGGTTGAGAAGGGTCACCGTGCAGCTCGCACCGGCCGCAACCCACAGACCGGCGCAACCATCCAGATTGCTGCTTCGAACACCGTTAAGGTTTCGGCTGGTAGCAAGCTAAAGGCTGCTGTTAAGTAATTCTTAACAACTTCGGAAGGCGTCGGCTTCGGCCGGCGCCTTCTCCTTTAAGATGGGTATGTGAAGCTCACCCGAAACCCCAAAGCCCTTGTAACCGCACAGTTGGTGCTCTTGGCTTTGATTTTGTTTTGGCCAGACGACAAAGTGGGTTTCGGACTTCCAGATTTTCTGTTTGAAGCCATCGGAGTGATCTTCTTTTTCATCGGCGCGATTTATGTCTTCTTCGCGCTCAAGTCGATTTTTCGAAACTCGCTTCCTCACCTAGAGATCAAAGACGTCAATTCTTTGAAGCGTGCTCTGAAGGTGGTTTGGCCTGAGCCAGCCGAGGAAGCCAAGCTGGTTACCACAGGTATTTTCAAGCGTTCTCGTCACCCGATTTATTCGGGCTTGCTTTGGCTTGGCTATGGAATCGGTTTGGCGAGCGGACCTTGGCCTCACCTTTTTCTAGCGATTGCTTTGCACGTCGTGCTTTTCTATAAGTCCAATTACGAAGAGTCGTTGCTTCTGAAGAAGTTCAAGGAATACAAGAAGTACATGACAGTAACCGGGCGCTTCTTGCCCAAGGGCGACGAGTGATCAAACGCCTAGGCGGAGTTTTTGCCGCCTTCTTTGCGGCTGCCTTTGCGATCTGGCTGGCGCTTAGTTACACCAAGGGAAACGCGCCACTGGAGCTAGGTGACCCAGGCGAGTTGGTTCGCTGGGCTCAACCAATCGTTCAAAGTGCCAAGAATCTCAGCATCGCAATCACGGTAGGTGCTTTGGTCCTCGGGGCTTGGGCATACCCGCAGGGTTCGGTTGAATTACAAAAAATGCTTCGACGGGCTTCCATCGCCAGTAGCGCGTGGGTCGTCCTTGCGGCCATCCACATCCTGCTGACTTTCCTCTGGGTTACCGGTGTTCCACTCTCTGGTTCCGACGCTTTTGGTCGCTCACTCCTTCAGTTCACTACCGAAATTGAACTCGGTCAGGCACTGACGGTGAACCTTGTCTTCGCTTTGGTGATTAGCTTGGTCACCCTGATGGTTTCGTCTCTACGTTCAACCTTCTTCCTCGCTGCCATCTCGGTTGCGGCCCTGGTGCCGCTGGCGCTTATCGGTCACGCGGCTGGAACCGCTGGTCACGATGCCGCGGTGAACTCGATGGGCATGCACCTGGTTGCCGTGACCATCTGGGTCGGTGGGTTGATCGAACTCGCATTCGTGCGTCATTCAGAAAATTTCTTGGCTTACGCCAAAAGATACTCAACGCTCGCTCTGCTCGCGTTCCTAGTGACGGCTGCCAGTGGTGTGGCAGCCGCGGCCTTGCGCATCGCTGACCCAAAGTATTTGTTCAGCGAGTGGGGCATTCTCGCGATCGCAAAAATTGCAATTTTGGTGGGGCTAGGAATTTTTGGTGCACGCTACCGTCTGGGTCTGTTGAAGGCGAAAGACTTCAAGGTCGCTTCTTTTGTGAAACTCGCAATCGGTGAATTGGTTCTGATGGGCTTGGCTTTCGGAATCGGAGCGGCCATGAGTCGCTCGGCAACCCCGAGCAGCTTGCTGCCTGTGCAAGACGCCAACAGCCCCGCTGTGATTCTCACCGGTTCACCAGTGCCGCCAGAACTCACCTTCGAAAGATGGTTTACGTCCTACAAAATCGACCTGGTTTGGCTGTCGATCGCCGTGGGTGCAACCGTGCTCTACCTCTGGGGTGTTCGTAAGCTTCGTTTGCGCGGAGACAAGTGGCCGGTCGGCCGAACCATCACCTGGGTGTTGGGCATGGCACTTTTGGCCTGGATAACCTGCGGGCCGCTAAACGTTTACGAGCAATACCTGTTCAGTTCTCACATGCTCGCTCACATGATTCTGACCATGGGAGTTCCGGTTCTACTGGTGCCCGGAGCCCCGGTTACCTTGCTGCTTCGAGCTAGTGATCCACGCCAAGACGAATCCAAAGGCTTGCGAGAGTGGGTGCTTTGGGCGGTTCACACCCCTTGGGCCAAGCTGGTAACTAACCCAATTTTCGCTGGCGTCAACTTCGCCGCGTCGCTGGTCATCTTCTACTTCACACCGCTGTTTGCCTGGTCAGCCAAAGATCACCTAGGCCACGAATGGATGATCGCCCACTTCCTAATCACCGGTTACCTGTTCGTCCAAGCCTTGGTTGGTGTAGACCCAGGACCAGCCAAGATCTCGTTCGTGCTCCGCCTCCTACTCTTGATTGGCACGTTGGCGTTCCACGCCTTCTTCGGGCTGTCACTGATGAGCGGCGAAGCGCTTCTGCTACCGGAATGGTACGGAGCAATGGGCCGCACTTGGGGCGAATCACCGCTTGAAGACCAACACACCGGTGGAGCCATCGCGTGGGGTATCGGAGAAATGCCAGCCGCTGTGCTTACGATTATTGTCTCCATCCAGTGGTTCCGATCAGACGTCCGTGAGGCCAAGCGCCTAGACCGAGCGTCGGACCGCACTGGTAATAAAGATTTGCAGGATTACAACGCCATGCTTCAGAAGCTGGCAGAACGCGACAAGGACAATAAGTGAGCGTAGACATTTCGCTTTCGAAAGAGCAGCTGGCTCTTTTCGAATTTCTAGA
>JBDKLJ010000010.1:0-24431 GCA_039806025.1 Actinomycetota bacterium
TCGCGGGAACCGATGAGGTGGAGTTGCTACAACTCGGATTTAAGGAGAAGTTTTCGGTTGCCAGCAGCAACACCAAAGCCGCCCTATTTTCACAGGACGGCTCGGTGGAGAAACTAGAAGTTCCGCTAGGGATTAGGCAAGCACCTCGGCTAGCGGGGTGAAGCCCATGCCGTGAGCCACGGCTACCGGCTCACTGGTAATGGCGCCGTCGTGGCTGTTTAGGCCAAGAGCGAGCGAACTATCGGCTTGCAGTGCTTTCTTCCAGCCGTGATTGGCTAGCGAACGTGCGTAAGGCATGGTTGCGTTAGTCAGCGCGTAGGTGCTGGTGTGAGGAACAGCGCCCGGCATGTTTGCAACACAGTAGAAGATGGCGTCGTGAACCTTGAAGGTTGGCTCGGCGTGGGTGGTTGGTTTCGAGTCTGCGAAACAACCTCCCTGGTCAATAGCGATATCTACCAGAACACTGCCTGGCTTCATCTTCTTCACGTGCTCGTTGGTAACCAACTTTGGTGCCTTGGCGCCAGGAATCAGTACCGAACCGATTACCAAGTCGGCTTCTGCTAGAGAGCGGTTAATCTCGAACGCGTTTGACGCGAGAGTGCGGATGCGTCCGGCGTAGTGGTGGTCAAGTTCACGGAGACGGTTTAGGTTGGTGTCGAGCACGGTGACCTCTGCTCCGGCGCCAACCGCCATTGCTACCGCGTTGGTTCCTGCCACACCGCCACCAAGCACAACAACCTTTGCTGGGCGAGTTCCAGGCACACCGCCAAGAAGCATGCCGCTACCGCCGTTGTGGCGCATTAGGGTCTCGGCTCCAACCTGGATCGAAAGACGACCGGCAACCTCGCTCATTGGAGCTAACAGGGGAAGTTGACGGCTTGGCAGTTGCACGGTCTCGTAGGCGATTGCGGTTACCTTCTTCTCCACCAACTGTTTGGTGAGTTCAAGGTCTGCAGCGAGGTGTAGGTATGTGAATAGCACTAGTCCTTCACGAAGGAATCCATACTCGGATGCGATTGGTTCTTTTACCTTCATGACCATGTCGCCGGCTGCCCAGGTGGCTGCGGCGTCTGGAAGGATTGTGGCACCTGCGTCCTGGTATTCCTTGTCGCTGATGCTCGAGCCGTTACCAGCCCCGGCCTGAACGAAAACTTCGTGTCCGGAAACTGTCAGCTCATGCACACCAGCTGGGGTTATGGCTACGCGGAATTCATTGTTCTTAACTTCGGCTGGTACCGAGATACGCATTCTGTGCTCCTACTTATGGCTTCGTCGCCATACGCATACAAACATACCCGAAAGTAAACTTTGCTGTTTTTTGCTTTAGGCGGGTTCCAGTTATGGCAGTATTTGAATTGACCCGCCTTAGGCGTGTCGATTGGTTGTTGTTTGGACAGTGATGTCCGTTCGATATGTAGGAGTCAGTTAATGTCTGAGCCGATTAAAGATCCAATTGTCCGTGAGGCGCTTAAAGCGGCTAAGGCAGCAGAGGTAACCCGTCGTGCGGTTATCGGTGGTGCTGGTGCGGTTAGCCTTACCGCACTGCTTGCAGCTTGTGCTCCAGGCGGTGGCGCAAAGAAGACCCTGAAGCCTGCCAAGGATCTTTCCGACACCGAAAAGACTTTGTCATGGGACAACTGGCCTTATTACATCGACGGCGAGGACGGCTCATTCCCAACCTTGAAGGCCTTCGAGAAGAAGACCGGTATCAAGGTTGACTACAGCATCAGCGTTGACGACAACAACACCTACTTCGCCGCCATCAAGAACCAGTTAGCTGCTGGAACTGCAACTGGCGCAGACACTTTCTGTCTAACCGACTGGATGGTTGCCCGTTTGATCAACAACGGATACGTTCAGGAACTCGACTACGCGAACATGCCAAACGTGACCGCAAACCTGATTCCCTCGTTCAAGGGCGAACTCGGACAGTTCGACCCAGGACGCAAGTACTCGCTTCCTTGGAAGGGCATCATCGCCGGTATCGGTTACCACAAGGAAAACTACAAGAAGCTCACCGGTAAGGACGCACCTACCTCGCTAGACGACCTATGGGCTCCAGAGCTAAAGGGTCGCGTAGAGGTTCTTGCCGAAATGCGCGACACCCTGGGCATCATGATGATGGCTGCCGGTGTTGACCCTCAGAAGTTCACCTCGGACGACTTCTACAACGCCCTAGACCTATTCACCGAGAAGGTTTCTTCCGGTCACATTCGCTCGATCAAGGGAAACTCTTACGTCGACGACTACAAGTCTGGCGACGCAGTGGCCGGTATCGTCTGGGCGGGTGACCTTGTTGGCGCCAACATCGAGATTGGTAGCGACGTCCTAGGCGTTGTTCTACTTGACTCGGGTTCAACCTTCGCAACCGACAACTTTGTTGTCCCGATGGGCTCGGCTCACAAGAAGAACGTTGAGACCGTTATCGACTACTACTTCGACCCTGCAATTGCAGCAGAGTTGGCTCTGGCTGGCGTTTACTACGTTCCACCGGTAGCTGGCGTGAAGGAAGAGGTCATCAAGAAGGACCCAGTTCTTGCTACCAACGAACTAATCTTCCCAACCGACGAGACTTTCGCAACCAAGCTCAAGCAGCTTCGTCCATTGACCGCCAAGGAGGACAACGAGTTCTCGAAGGCATGGTCGAAGGCCGCTAACGGAGTTGTGTAATTGGCAATCGACTTCAAGCCGTCGGGCGCTGACCTAGAACTAATCGATGTACGCAAGGAATTCCCTGGATTCGTTGCGCTTGAAGACATGGACCTGCACATTCCTGCAGGTGAGTTCTTCGCCTTGCTCGGACCGTCCGGTTGCGGAAAAACCACCACGCTTCGAATCGTTGCTGGCCTCGAAGAACAGACCACAGGTCAGGTTCTAATCGGTGGCAAGGACGTCTCAGGCACCAAGCCTCACCAGCGTCCGGTGAACACCGTGTTCCAGAGCTACGCGCTGTTCCCACACATGACCATTCTTGAGAACGTTGCTTTCGGTCTACGTCAGCGCAAGGTTGAAGATCCTCTAAAAAAGGCGATGGACGCACTGAACCTGGTTGAACTTGGCTATGCCGCCCAGCGTCGTCCGCAGCAGCTTTCCGGCGGTCAACAGCAGCGTGTGGCTCTCGCTCGTGCGCTAGTCAACCGCCCTGCACTTCTGCTCCTAGATGAACCACTCGGTGCTCTAGATCTCAAGCTTCGTCGTCAGATGCAGATCGAGCTAAAGGCTATCCAAATGGAGGTGGGCCTAACCTTCCTTCACGTAACTCACGACCAGGAAGAAGCCATGGACATGGCCGACACCGTCGCAGTTATGAACAAGGGACGCATCGAGCAGATGGGTGCTCCTGAGTCGCTCTACGACCGCCCGAAGACCGCCTTCGTTGCCAAGTTCCTTGGCCAGTCAAACCTGTTCGTTGGCAATGTTGTTGATTCAAACGCCGCCTCGGTTTCGATTGAGGTCGGTGGCCACAAGATCACCGCTCCTAAGAATCGCGCCGAGAAGCACACCGGCAAGATTTGCATCGGTGTTCGCCCTGAGAAGGCCACCTTCCACCGCTCTGCACCAAAGCTTGGCGCGGACCACGTGGTGGTTGGCCCGGGTGAAATCATCGACATTCGATTCACCGGCGTAAGCAACCAGTACCTTATCGACATTCCAAACATCGGTGAAGTTACCGTGTTTGCTCAGAACGTTGGCATTAGCCCGGTGGTTGAACTCGGCGAAAAGGTTTGGGTTTCGTGGAAGGTCGAGCACTCGTTCGGTCTAGCCGACCTACCTGCTGGTAACGAAGAAGAGTAGCCATGGCATTCGCGGCTTTTGGTAACTCCAGCGCAACCGAACACAAGGGTCCAACCAAGTCGGGCGGCATCGTTCTTGCACTTCTGATGCCTGGCCTGATCTACCTCGGTCTGTTCTTCTTTACCCCGCTATTTTCGCTAATCATCACCTCGCTTGAGGCTCCAGCCGAGACCGGCGGAATTGGTGAGTATGTCTATGCGTTTAACGTGGAGAACTATTCGTATGTGGTTCAGAACTACCTGCCGCAAATCATTCGTTCGTTCTACTACGCCACCGTGGCAACCGTCGCTGCACTTCTGATTAGTTACCCTCTGGCGTATTTCATTGGAGTCAAGCTGCGCAACCGTCCGTTGCTTAAGAGCTTGATGCTCACTCTGGTGATTGCTCCGTTCTTCATTTCGTTCCTGCTTCGCACCATCGCCTGGAAGTCGATCTTCTCCGACGGCGGCGCAGTGATGCAGTTGGTTTACAACCTGGGGTTGATGAAGCCTTCCGAACACTTCCTAGGCTCAGACTTCGCTGTCATCTTTGGTTTGACCTACAACTTCATTCCATTCATGACGCTCCCGCTTTACACCACGCTTGAGCGCTTCGACGTGAGACTGCTGGAGGCTGGTGCCGACCTTTACGCAAACCCCTACAAGGTTTTCACCAAGGTCACTCTTCCAATCACCACCCCGGGAATTATCTCGGGAACCCTTTTGGTGTTCATTCCGATTGCCGGTGACTACGTGAACGCCAGCCGCGACTTCCTAGGTTCTGCCAAGACCTCGATGATCGGAACCATGGTTGAGTCTGACTTCCTCCAGAACTGGGATTACCCATCGGCTTCAGCGCTCAGTGTGCTGCTGATGGCAGTAATTGTGATTCTGGTTGCCACGTATGTTCGTAGCGCAGGGACGGAGGACCTACTGTGAAGCGTTTCTCGATCGGAAAGCTCACCCTGCCGGTTTACTCGGTTCTCGCCATCGCGTTTATGCTCATCCCGATTGTTTACACAATCGTGTTCTCGTTCAACAACTCCAACCGCGGTAACACCACCTGGAAGGGTTTCACTTTCGATAAGTGGCTGGGCGTTTGCAACCGTCCGGACGTCTGCGATGCATTGGGGAACTCGCTGCTTATCGGTGGTGTCTCAACGCTTATCGCGACGATCCTTGGAACCGCGCTGGCCATTGGTTTGGTTCGCTACAAGTTCAAGGCGCGTGCGTTGGTAAACCTTGCTCTGTTCCTGCCTATGGCAACCCCTGAAGTTGTGCTCGGTGCCGGTCTAGCAGGGTTGTTCTTCAACCTAAGCTTTGCCCCAGGTCTACTAACTGTGATCATCGCCCACGTGATGTTCTGCCTATCTTTTGTGGTGGTAACCGTGAAGGCTCGCGTGCAAACTCTCGACCCTGTGCTTGAAGAAGCCGGCCGCGACCTCTACGCGAACCCAAACCAAGTGTTCTGGAAGATTACCTTCCCACTCTTGCTTCCAGGTATCGTCTCGGCTGCCTTGCTGGCATTCAGCCTCAGCTTCGATGACTTCATCATTACCTACTTCAACTCGGGTGAGGTAACAACCTTCCCTAAGTTCATCTACGTTGCCGCTGCTCGTGGTGTGCCCGCCGAGGCTAACGTGATCGCTTCTGCGGTTTTCCTAGCTACCATCCTGCTGGTGCTAATCGTGCAGATCAATGGCGCAATCAAGCGCAAGCGAATGCTCAAGAACAAGTAGCAAAAACTGCAAGAAAAATGCCCGCCGGTTTTACCGACGGGCATTTTTCATTGAATCTTTAGAGAGTTGCTAGCGCTGCCTCGAGAACATTCAGGGCGTCCTGAAGCTGCTCGTCGGTGATTGCCAGTGGCGGTAGGAAGCGGATCACGTTGTAGTAGGTTCCAGCGTTTAGAACTAGAACACCGTTGGTGTGACAGTGGCTTACCACCTTGGCTACGGCTGCGGCGTTAGGGTTCTTGGTGCCAGGTTCGATTAACTCGATGGCAATCATGGCACCGCGTCCGCGGATGTCTCCGATTACCGGGAACTTGGCCTGTAGCTCGGCTAGGCGAGTCTTCATGATGCCTTCGATGTGAATGGCACGCTCGAATACACCACCGGCCTCGATCTGCTCAAGTACGGCAACGGCTGCGGCTGCGGCAACCGGGTTACCGCCGTAGGTGCCACCGATTCCGCCGGCGTGGGCTGCGTCCATGACGTCGGCGCGACCGGTAACAGCCGAGATCGGCATACCGCCGGCGATACCCTTGGCAATGGTCACCATGTCTGGCTCGAAGCCTTCTTCGTAATCGCTGGCGAACCATTTACCAGTACGGGCGATACCTGCCTGAACTTCGTCGGCAACCATTAGAACGTTGTTAGCGCGAGCCCAGTCTTGAAGGGTCTTCAGGAAGCCAGGTGCTGGAACGATGAATCCACCCTCACCCTGAATTGGCTCAATAAAGATCGCAGCTAGGTCTTCGGCGCCAACGCGCTTTTCGATGTAGGTGATTGCGCGGCGGGCTGCCTCTTCACCGGTCATGCCCTCTGGGTCGCGGAATGGGTAAGACATTGGAACGTGGTGAACGCTTCCAGCCATCGGGCCGAAGCCGTTTCCGTAAGGCGAAGCCTTGAAGTTCATGGCCATGGTTAGGTTGGTGCGACCGTGGTATGCGTGGTCGAATACAACGATCCCAGCCTTGCGGGTGAACTTGCGGGCAAACTTCACAGCGTTCTCAACCGCTTCGGCACCCGAGTTGAACAAGGCCGACTTCTTAGGGAAGTTACCTGGAGTGTGCTTGTTTAGCAGTTCACAGACTCGAACGTAAGGAACGTAAGGGGTCACGGTGAAAAGTGTGTGAGTTAGCTTGGCAACCTGCGCCTGAACCGCAGCAACTACCTGCTCGTTGGTGTGTCCGATTGTCGTAACACCAATACCAGAGCCCATATCAATGAACTGGTTTCCGTCTACGTCGGTGAGAATCGCGCCATGTGCGTGATCGATGTAAACCGGAAGCGAGGCGCCAACACCGGCAGAAACATTGTTCAAGCGGTGACGGTGTAGTTCCTGAGACTTTGGTCCAGGAATAGCAGTGACGATTTTTCTTGCTGAGACAGGGGTTTCACTCATAGGGCTAGTCTACGCCCGCAGATTGAAAGGATGGTGGGAGAATTATGAAATGCGTCGCGTAATTGTGTTGGGAAGTACCGGGTCCATCGGAACTCAGGCTCTTGAGGTTATATCCCAATATCCACATAGGTTTCAGCTGGTCGGACTAGCAGCCGGCAGCAATGCCGAATTGCTCGAAACTCAGCGTCAAAAATTTGGTTTGGAAACTAACGTTTGCGTCCTCGGAAGCGAGGCTGCCACCCGTTTGGTTGAAACTTTGGACGCCGACGTCGTGGTGAATGGAATCACCGGATCGATCGGTTTGGCGCCAACCTTGGCAACCCTGCGCACCGGAAAAACCCTAGCCTTAGCAAACAAAGAATCGCTCATTGTGGGCGGCCGTTTGGTTACCGATTTGGCGAAACCCGGACAGATCGTCCCTGTTGACAGCGAACACTCCGCGCTCGCTCAATGTCTACTATCGGGCACTTCTGGAGAGGTTCGAAAGCTCGTGCTTACCGCTTCTGGTGGCCCGTTCCGCGGTTGGTCGCTTGAGCAGCTGCGCGATGTGACTCCAGAACAAGCACTAGCCCACCCAACCTGGGTGATGGGCAAAGTCGTTACCACCAACTCGGCGACGATGGTGAACAAGGGTCTCGAACTTATCGAAGCACACCTGCTCTTTGACGTTCCTATCGATTCAATCGACGTAACCGTCCACGCTCAGTCAATCGTTCACTCGATGGTCGAGTTCGTAGACGGTTCGGTAATCGCCCAATGTTCACCGCCTAACATGAAGCTTCCAATCGCTCTCGGTATGAGTTGGCCGGAACGTTTGGACGGCGTGATGCCGGCTCTTGACTGGACGAAATCCTCGACCTGGACTTTTGAGCCGCTTGATGAAAAGGTTTTCAAGGCCGTTGCCTTGGCTCGCCAGGCTGCGAAACTCGGTTCAACCTACCCTGCTGTCTACAACGCAGCCAACGAAGAGGCCGTCGAGGCTTTTCACCGGGGCAAGATCTTCTTCACTCAAATCGTCGAAGTGATTGAGCGGGTCATGGATGCCCACCAGGCTGCTGGCGAACTGACGCTTGAAAGTGTTTTGGCGGCGGAAACTTGGGCCAGAGAGCGCGCTCACGCTCAGATGGCGAATGCTTGCTAAGCAAACTGTCAGAATCTGTCGCTAAGGTAATCGCGTGAGCAACATTTTCGGTGAAATCCTCGGCTGGCTAATCTTTATTCTCGGCCTCGCAATCTCTATCGGCCTGCACGAGTTCGGCCACCTAGTTCCAGCCAAACTTTTCGGTATCAAGGTTCCGAACTGGGCTATTGGTTTTGGTCCAAGGCTCTGGGGCAAGCAGATCGGTGAAACCGAGTACTCGGTGCGAGCTATACCGCTGGGCGGTTTCATCACCATGATTGGCATGTTTCCACCGGAAGACCCAGCCAAACCAGACAGCAAGCGTCTATTCGGAAAGCTAATCGCGCAGTCGCGCACTGCACATTCTGAGTACCTGGAGCCGGGCGATGAAAATCGCACTCTCTATTCGAAACCTGCGTGGCAGCGCATCATCGTGATGTTTGGCGGCCCATTCGTAAACCTGGTTCTGGGCTTCCTTCTGATCATGGTTTCGCTCTCTGGCCTGGGTTCGGTTGAGCAAAGCCCTCGCATCAATGCGGTTATTGAGTGCCAAGCCCAGATGGAAAACCCCGACGACGAGTGCACCGCCGATTCCACAAAAACCCCGGCGAAACTGGCTGGCTTGCAAGCGGGGGACCTGGTTCTCAAGGTTGATGGCAAGCCTGTGGTGATTGCCAGCGATTATCTAAGTGTGGTTACCAGCCAACCGGTCCGTGAGCACGCGCTGACCATTCAACGTGATGGCCGTGTGTTCGACATTCCGGTTACCGCTTCCTCAACCATGCGTTCGGTCACGAACCCACAAACCGGTGAGGTTACCCGCGAACCACGCCCATACCTGGGAGTCCAGGCCGAATTTGAGCGCATTCAACTTCCGCTGGATCGTTCCTTCGGGGCCGCCGCAGACACCACCGCGCAGACATTTGGTTTCATCGCTCAGTTCCCTCAACAGGTCGTGGCATCCGTGACCTCCCTCTTCACCGGAGAAAACCGAGATGGCAACTCTGCTGTGTCCGTGGTTGGCATTGGGCAAATCTCGGGGCAGGTGGCAGCTTCAGAGGCAGACCTAACCGACAAGGTGTTCTTCTGGCTAATGATTTTGGGCTCTATGAACCTAGCGCTGTTTGCCTTCAACATGATTCCGTTGCCACCTCTCGATGGTGGTCACATCCTGGGCGGAATCTATGAGTACGCAAAGCGCGGTTGGTTCAAGCTGATTCGCCGCAAAGGCAAGGTGCGAGTCGACACCGCGTTGATGGCACCGCTAGCTCAGGCAGGATTCCTCTTCCTGATGGTTGCTGGCGTAGCGATGATTGTGGTCGACATCTTCAACCCGATTGCCTTCTAGTTCGCAGTTATGCTTGAGACATGCCTGCAGTAAATCTAGGACTACCTAAGAGCCCACCACCGGTATTGGCTCCAAGACGCAAGAGCCGCAAGATTATGGTTGGCAAGGTTGCCGTTGGTGGCGACGCCCCAATTTCCGTGCAGTCGATGTGCACCACACCGACCACCGATGTGAATGCAACCCTTCAGCAGATCGCCGAGCTAACCGCTTCAGGCTGCGACATCGTGCGCGTGGCGGTTCCTTCTCAGGACGATGCAGACCGACTTCACCTAATCGCACGCAAGTCGCCGATTCCGGTAATCGCCGACATTCACTTCCAGCCAAAATACGTCTTCCAGGCCATCGACGCCGGTTGTGGTGCGGTGCGAGTAAACCCAGGCAACATTCGTCAGTTTGACGACCAGGTTGGAGCGATTGCCAAGGCGGCCAAGGATGCAGGCATTTCAATCCGTATCGGTGTGAATGCCGGTTCGCTAGACCCACGTTTGCTACAGAAGTACGGCAAGGCCACCCCTGAGGCTTTGGTTGAATCTGCGGTTTGGGAGGCGTCGCTGTTCGAAGAGCACGACTTCCACGATTTCAAGATTTCCGTGAAGCACAATGACCCAGTGGTGATGGTAAAGGCATACGAGCTTCTCGCCGAACGAGGCGACTGGCCACTGCACCTTGGCGTAACAGAAGCCGGACCTGCTTTCCAAGGCACCATCAAGTCGGCTGTTGCCTTCGGTTCGCTGCTTTCCAAGGGGATCGGCGACACCATTCGAGTTTCGCTCTCGGCCCCGCCGGTTGAAGAGATCAAGGTTGGTAGCCAGATTCTGGAATCACTTAACCTTCGTCCTCGCAAGCTTGAAATTGTTTCCTGCCCAAGTTGCGGTCGCGCCCAGGTTGACGTTTACACTCTCGCAAACGATGTGACCAAGGGTCTTGAGAAGCTAACTGTTCCGTTGCGTGTAGCCGTAATGGGCTGCGTGGTCAATGGTCCTGGGGAGGCTCGTGAAGCCGATCTTGGTGTCGCTTCCGGCAATGGCAAGGGTCAGATTTTCGTGAAGGGTGAGGTCATCAAGACCGTTCCAGAGAGCGAAATCGTGGCCACCTTGATCGAAGAGGCTAACCGTTTGGCCGCCGAAATGGACCCGGCTTTGGTGGGTTCGCCACAGGTAGTGGTTGCCAAGAAGTAAAGTTGGCTTATGCCTATCAGACTTTCGAGCCTATTCCTGCGCACCCTGCGCGAAGACCCTAGCGATGCCGAGGTAGAGAGCCACAAGCTACTCATCCGTGCCGGCTACATTCGCCGTGCTGCACCCGGTGTCTACACCTGGCTGCCGCTTGGTCTAGCTGTGAAGGCGAAGGTCGAGCAGGTTGTGCGCGAAGAGATGGCCGCGGCTGGCGCTCAGGAAGTGTTCTTCCCAGCACTGCTGCCACGCGAACCTTATGAGGCAACCGGTCGCTGGACTGAATACGGCGATAACCTGTTCCGTCTTCAGGACCGCAAAAAGGCAGACTACCTACTGGCCCCAACCCACGAGGAAATGTTCACCCTTCTGGTGAAAGATCTGTACTCGAGCTACAAGGATCTGCCGCTAACCCTTTACCAAATTCAGAACAAGTACCGTGACGAAGCTCGTCCACGAGCGGGTCTGCTACGAGGTCGCGAGTTCGTGATGAAGGACGCCTATTCCTTCGACCTCACCGACGAGGGACTGGTTGATTCTTACCAGGCCCAGCGCGCGGCCTATGAGCGTATTTTCACTCGCCTTGGCGTTGAATACGTGATCGTAAAGGCAGATGCCGGAGCCATGGGTGGTTCGGCTTCCGAGGAATTCCTAAGCCCAAGCCCAATCGGTGAAGACACCTTTGTTCGTTCGCCTGGAGGTTATGCCGCAAACGTTGAGGCCGTTGTTACTCCGGCACCGGCTCCGAAATCGATTGAGGGTCTGCCTGCTGCTGAGGTTCGCGACACTCCAAACACCCCGACAATCGCATCGCTCGCCGAACACGCTGGCATCACCGCAGCCGACACCCTAAAGAACGTCGTTCTCGCATTGGTCTCGCCTGAGGGCAAGCGCTCGCTGGTTATGGTTGGCGTCCCTGGCGATCGTGAGGTCGATGCCAAACGTGCCGAGGCTGCTTTCTCGCCAAACGAAGTTGAGGCAGCCACCGATGAAGACTTCAAGAATTACCCTGAACTGGTGAAGGGATACATCGGCCCGAAGGCCGGCGGCTTCACCGGAATCAAGTACTACGTTGACCCACGAGTGGTTATCGGTACTTCTTGGGTGACTGGAGCAAACCAAGAAGGCAAGCACGTCTTCGGTTTGGTTTATGGCCGTGACTTTGAGGCCGATGGCATCAAGGACATCGCCGAGGTTCGCGCTGGCGACCCAGCTCCTGACGGTTCCGGTCCGCTTGAACTTGCTCGCGGTATCGAGATTGGCCACGTGTTCCAGCTCGGGCGCAAGTATGCCGAGGCGCTGGATCTCAAGGTGCTGGACGAGAACGGCAAGTTGGTTACCGTGACCATGGGTTCGTACGGAATCGGTGTCACCCGCTTGGTTGCGGTTCTCGCCGAAGCCAACCGCGATGACAAGGGCTTGATTTGGCCTGAAGCTGTTTCACCTGCCGACGTTCACATCGTTGCCGCTGGCAAGGAAGATGAAATTTTCCAGGCTGCCGAAGACCTTGCAAAAGAATTCGAATTCACTGGTAAGACGGTTCTGCTGGATGACCGCAAGGTTAGCCCAGGCATCAAGTTTGCCGACGCCGAGCTCATTGGAATTCCGAAGGTAATCATCGTTGGACGTGGTCTTGCGAACGGCGAAGTTGACGTCTGGGACCGCCGCTCGGGCGAGCGTCGCAGCGTGCCGCTAGAATTGGCTTTACTACAAATCTAAATACACGCCCTAGGAGGCCTTCATGGACATCGACCTGAAAGTTCTGAAAGCCATCGAGAGTGACCGCGGAATCGCCTTCACCGAACTCGTTGAAATTATCGAGGCCGCAATTCTCGCTGCTTACTACAAGTCAGAGGGGATTCACCTAAAGCGTGACGAGCAAGATTTTTCCCGTGCTGAGTTAGACCGCAAGACCGGTCACGTTCGCATCTTCACTCGCGACAAGGATGAAGAGGGCGCGCCAATTGGCGAAGAAAAGGACGTCACTCCTGAAAACTTCGGACGCATCGCAGCATTGTCTGCAAAGCAGGTAATCACTCAGCGTCTGCGTGCCATCAACGACGAAAACCTGCTCGGTGAATTCACCGGCAAGGTTGGCGATGTGGTCATCGGTACCATTCAGCAAGATTCCAAGCCTTACCTCATCAAGATCGACCTCGGTTCGTTAGAGGCCGTGCTGCCTCCGGAGGAGCAGGTCGTTGGGGAAGACTACGGCCACGGTAAGCGCATTCGCGTAATCATCACCAAGGTTGACCGCGCTCGTAATGGCGGAACCGTGGTTACGGTTTCACGCCGCCACAAGATGTTGGTTCGCAAACTCTTTGCCCTAGAGGTTCCAGAGATTGCGTCAAACCAGGTTGAGATCATGCAGGTCGCTCGTGAAGCGGGTCACCGCACCAAGATTGCCGTTCGCTCGAACGTCGAAGGGCTAAACGCTAAAGGTGCCTGCATTGGCCCTCTAGGTGCCCGAGTTCGCGCGGTTTCCGCTGAGTTGAACGAGGAAAAGATCGACATCGTCGACTACGACGAGAACATCAATAAGTTCGTGGCTTCGGCTCTTTCGCCAGCCAAGATCTCTTCAACCTTCACCATTCCTTCGAAAGATCCAGACGGACGTCCACACGTGCGCGCGCTCGTCCCTGATTACCAGCTTTCGCTAGCGATCGGCAAGGAAGGTCAGAACGCCAAGCTGGCAGCCGATCTAACCGGCGCCAAGATCGACATTCAGCCAGAAAGCATCCTGGACGAAGACTAGTTCTAGACCGATAGCAGTTAAGGCGGGTAGGATGGAACCAGTTAGAACCTGTGTTGGCTGTAAAAAGCTCGGCACCAGAAATTCCCTGATTCGTCTCGTATCGGCCGAAGGCCGAGTGGTTGTGGATTTGGGTAAGAAACTTTCTGGTCGTGGAGCATGGTTACACGGCAACCAGGAATGTCTAAAACTAGCGGTTGATCGCAAAGCCTTCGGGCGAGCGCTCGGAGGCCAGTTTGAGACAGACGTTCAGGCGCTAACCAAATCGATAGAACAGGCAGAAACGATGTTGGCAAAAAATGAGTAACTCGAAATGAGTACCCAAAAGCTTTAACGGCCTGCCCTGCCTGGGTTGGCCCAGACAGGAGAAAAAGTGGCGGCACTACCGCGCGTATACGACATAGCCAAAGAGCTAGGCATTGATACCAATGAAGCCTTGGCTAAGTTGAAAGAACTTGGCGAATACGTCAAGGGTGGATCATCCACAGTAACCCCACCGGTTGCAAAGAAACTTCGTGATGCGTTCCCTAACGCAAAGCCAAAGCCAGAAGTAAAGAAACCAGAAGCCAAGGCCCCGGCGGCACCTGCCGCTGCGCCTGAATCGGCGGCACCTGCCGCTCCGGCTCCTGCCGCACCAAAGGCTCCAGAGGCCCCAGCTGCCGCGGCACCTGCCGCTGCGCCTGCGGCGCCTTCGGCACCGTCGGCGAGCCCTGCTGGTATTCCTCGACCAGGCAACAACCCGTTTGCAGCGAGCCAGGGCATGGGTATTCCACGTCCGATGGCACGTCCAACCGGAAACAACCCATTTGCACCAAGTCAGGGTGGTGGCCGACCTGGTCAGCGCCCAGGCGGGCCTCGCCCTGCAGGGGACCGCGGACCTCGTCCGGCTGGTGCCGGTGGTCAGCGCCCTGGTGGTGGCGCTCCACGTCCGGGCTTCGGTGGTGGCGCTCCACGTCCAGGATTTGGTGGCGGCGCTGGTGCCGGTGCTCCTGGTGCCGGAGGCTTCGGCGCTCCTCGCCCTGGTGGTGGCCCTGGTGGTCGCGGCCGTGGTAACGGTGGTGGCACTGCTGGTGCGTTCGGTAAGGGCGGAAGCAAGGGAGCCTCGAAGGCTCGTAAGTCGAAGCGCGCGAAACGCGAAGAGTTCGAACAGAGAATGGCACCGAGCCTTGGTGGCGCGATCATTCCTCGCGGTAACGGCTCAACCGTTATCCGTCTACGTCGTGGTTCGAGCATTCAGGACTTCGCCGACAAGATTGAGACAACTCCAGCTCAGCTGATCACCGTGCTTTTCGCACTAGGTCAGATGGCTACCGCAACCGCCTCGCTAGACGAAGAGACCTTCCAGATTCTCGGTGAGGAGCTCGGCTACAAGGTTGAGTTGGTTTCGCCAGAAGACGAAGAGCGTGAGCTATTCGACAGCTTCGGTCTTGACCTAGACGACGAGGACGACGAAGAGGACCTACTACCTAGACCTCCAGTGGTAACCGTTATGGGTCACGTTGACCACGGTAAGACTCGCTTGCTAGACAGCATCCGTAACTCGAACGTTATCGCCGGCGAGCACGGTGGAATCACCCAGCACATCGGTGCTTACCAGATTCACACCGTTCACGAAGGCGTAGATCGTGCGATCACCTTTATTGACACCCCAGGTCACGAGGCGTTCACCGCCATGCGTGCCCGTGGTGCTCAGGTCACCGACATCGCAATCCTGGTGGTTGCGGCGGATGACGGCGTTATGCCTCAGACCATTGAAGCGCTAAACCACGCTCAGTCGGCTGGTGTTCCAATTGTGGTCGCGGTCAACAAGGTCGATAAGGAAGGCGCCAACCCAGCCAAGATTCGTCAGCAGCTAACCGAGTTCAACCTCGTTGCTGAAGAGTACGGTGGTGACGTCATGTTCGTGGACGTTTCGGCCCTAACCGGCAAGGGTGTTCCAGACCTTCTGGACGCAGTGCTGCTAACCGCAGATGCCGCACTAGATATGCGCGCCAACCCAGACAAGGACGCTCGCGGTGTTGCCATCGAG
Organism: Actinomycetota bacterium; assembly: GCA_039806025.1. Lineage (GTDB taxonomy): Bacteria > Actinomycetota > Actinomycetes > Actinomycetales > Microbacteriaceae > Rhodoluna. The sequence continues at coordinate 15,324 of JBDKLJ010000010.1, forward strand.
GCGAACCTAGACAAGGGCCGCGGTTCGGTTGCCACCGTGCTAATCCAGCAGGGAACCCTAAACGTTGGTGACTCTATCGTTGCCGGTGCCGCTCACGGACGTGTTCGTGCGATGTTCGACGAAAACGGTGAACCTGTTACCGCTGCCGGCCCAAGCCGTCCGGTTCAGGTTCTAGGTCTGCAGTCTGTGCCTCGCGCCGGTGACACCTTCGTGGTTACCGAGGACGAGCGTCAGGCCCGCCAGATCGCTGAGAAGCGTGAGGCCGCCGACCGCAACGCTCTACTTGCCAAGACCCGTAAGCGTGTCTCGCTTGAGGACTTCACCAAGGCGCTTGAAGATGGCAAGGTTGAGGCTCTTAACCTCATCATCAAGGGTGACGTTTCCGGTGCTGTTGAAGCACTGGAAGACTCGCTGCTCAAGATCGAGGTGGACGACAGCGTACAGCTACGCATCATCCACCGAGGCGTTGGTGCAATTACCGAGTCGGACGTGAACCTGGCTACCGTGGACAGCGCAATCATCATCGGCTTCAACGTTCGCCCTGACAACAAGGCGAAGGAAAGAGCCGACCGCGAGGGCGTTGACATCCGTCACTACACCGTTATCTACCAGGCACTCGACGACATCGAGGCAGCGCTCAAGGGCATGCTCAAGCCAGAGTACGAAGAAGCACAGCTCGGTACCGCAGAGGTTCGCGAACTGTTCAAGTCTTCGAAGGTTGGAACCATTGCTGGTTCGATCGTTCGCTCTGGTTCGATCAAGCGAAACAGCTCGGCACGTGTCATCCGTGGTGGCGTAGTAATCGCCGACAACCTAAAGATCGAATCGCTAAAGCGCTTCAAGGACGACGCCACCGAAGTCAAGACCGACTTCGAGTGTGGTATCGGCCTAGGCGGTTTCAACGAGCTTCAGCTTGAAGACATCATTGAGACCTTCGAGATGCGCGAAAAGCCTCGAGTCTAGGAGTAACTAATGGTTGATGCAGCGAGAGCTCGCAAGTTAGCCGAACGTATCAAGGTGTTGGTTGCCGAAGCGTTGGAGAGGGCCGTAAAGGACCCAGACCTAGGCTTCGTCACCATCACCGAGGTCCGCGTAACTCCCGATCTTCAGAACGCTTCGATCTACTACACCGTCTGGGGAACCCCGGAGGAGAAGCAGCGTAGCGCCGAAATCATCGAGAAGAACCGCGGTTTGATTCGTCGTGAGGTTGGTCGTGGTCTTTCGATCCGACTGACCCCGACCATCGAATTCGTGGTCGACGAAGTTCCGGAGATTGCCGCCCACCTAAACGATCTGCTAGCCGAGGCTAAGCAGCGCGACGAGCAGGTTCACAAGCTTGCCGAGGGTGCAACCTTTGCGGGTGAGGAGAATCCTTACAAGGAACCTCGCGCCCATGACGACGAGGACTAAACCTTGCACGCCGGCCTGGTGCTAATCGATAAGCCTGAGGGCTGGACCAGCCACGACGTGGTTGCCAGAATCCGCAAAGTCGCTGGCACCCGCCGAGTTGGTCACGCCGGAACCCTTGACCCCATGGCCACCGGGCTTTTGGTGTTGGGAGTCGAATCCGCCACCAAACTGCTTACCTTCATCGTTGGTGCCGATAAGACCTATGAGGCCACGATTCGCCTAGGGGCTTCGACCATCACCGACGACCGTGAGAGTGAGTTTCTAACTCAGGCGTCTACCGAAGCGGTTGCTCTTGTAAGCGAAAGCGATATCCGCGTCGCCATCGAGAAACTAACCGGCGACATCGAGCAGGTTCCATCGTCGGTCAGTGCCATCAAGGTTGACGGGGTACGTTCCTATGCGAAAGTGCGAGGCGGGGAAGAGGTAAAGCTCAAGGCCAGGCCGGTCACCGTTTCTCGTTTTGAAATCGTGGGTGAACCTCGACGAGTCGATGGCTTCATCGACGTCGATGTGATCGTGGACTGTTCTTCTGGAACCTATATCCGAGCGTTGGCTCGAGACCTGGGTGAATCCCTGGGTATTGGCGGCCACCTAACGGCTCTTCGCCGAACCAGAGTTGGTGGCTACACCATAGATCAGGCTCAAGCACTTCCAGAAGCTACCGACCCGCTCACGGTCATCCCGTCTTTCGAAGCGTCCAAAGCATTTCCAACCCTTGAACTTACAGAGCAGCAGGTGACCGATCTTCGCCATGGCAAGAGGCTTCCAAACGCTCAGAAACTTCAAGGCGACATCGCGGCTGTTTTTGAAGACAGATTGATTGCGATGTTGATCCCGAGTGGAGATCAACTCAAGTCTCAGGTGGTGTTCAATGATTGATTGGTACTTTCAGGTCAGCGAAATCATCGCCGTCGGCGGGGGATTGCTCGCACTTTTCCTAGGCCTCATCGGCAGACTGCCATCACTGGTTAGTCTTAGCCCACTTGCACTTTCCGTACTGGGCCTAATCGTCCAAGCGTTCATCACCATTGGAGTTTTGGTCTCGGGTAATACCGCCAAGGGTGATGTCATCGAGTTTTACGGGTACTTGCTCACGGCAATTCTGGTTGGTGGAGGTGCCGGCTTCTGGGCTTTGGCCGAGTGCAACAAGTTTTCAACCATGATCATGGGTGCAGCGAATCTGACCATCGGGGTCATGTTGCTTCGCATGTGGCAGATTTGGTTCCAGTAAAAATTTAGGTCTCGTTAACCTTGTAGCCACCATTGCTTAATGCTCTTTGGCGAGCATTTACACATGAGCTCAGTTGAATCCTCGGTCGCCCCTGAACGCAGGGTGCTTAGCGATAAGCCGACGGCACGAGCTGACAAAGTGTTTTATGGTTTATCGAGGGCCGCGGCGTATTCCGCAATTGTCTTGGTCGCATTGATCCTGACGTTTTTGGCTTGGCAAGCGTGGCCAACTTTTCAAGATCAGGGAATCAATTTTCTAATCGGATCGAAGTGGGACAACACATCTGACAATCCAGTCTTCCAAATCTTTCCAATGCTGTGGGGTTCGATACTCATTTCCGGTATTGGCGCGGCCGTTGCTATTCCCATGGGTCTTTCACTGGCCTACTTCATCGAGTTTGTTGCTGGTAAAAAACTGGCAGCATTCGTGACATCAATTGTTGACCTTTTGGCGGCACTGCCTTCGGTAATTATCGGTCTTTGGGGCGCGTTGGTTTTTACTCCAGTTGCGGTTGAATGGGCCAAGATCCTCAATCAATATTTGGGCTTCATACCAATTTTCAGAAACAGCAGTGAGACATTCCCCGGTAGCCCATTCATTGCTGGCTGGATTGTTGCTGTGATGATTGTGCCGATCATCACATCTGTTTCTCGGGAAGTTTTTAGCCAAATAGACAAGGATTTGATCAATGGCGCTATCGGCCTTGGTGCTGGCCGAGCAGCCATTTTCACCAAGGTCATTTTGCCTACCTCTCGAGGCGGTGTCGTAGGTGGTGTGCTACTTGCCGTAGGTCGAGCTCTAGGTGAGACAGTTGCGATTTACTATGTTCTAACTCTTACTTTCAAAATCAACTGGTATGAAGTTTTGGAAGGCCGCGGCGGTTCCATTGCCTCGTTCATCATCGGACAATTTGGGGAAGCTGAGGGCAAGACTATTTCTGCTCTAATGGCCGCGGGTGTAGTTCTGTTTGTTGTTTCCCTGCTCATCAACTTCATTGCAGGTTGGATAGTCTCTCGTGCAGCGAGTAGGGGTAAGTTCTAATGGATGCTTCAGTGAAACCTCGCCCAAAGCTGGCCGCGCCATGGAAAAAGAGTTCCACCCCAAGTAAATTGGCAATACTCTCTGCGAGCTTGTTTCCATCCTTGCTGAGCTTCACCCTCGCGGGTTTATTTCACCTGCCTGGGCTCATCACCCTTATTGCCGTCTTGCTACCGCTACAGCTATTGGCTGCCGCAGCTGTTGGAACTTTCATCTCAGGTCGTCATGGTCGCTCAGGAGCGATTCTGATGGTGCTCGTGGTCTTTTTCAGTGCGATCGTTGTCATTCTGCTCGGCAGCGTCCTTTGGTCAGTTATTTCGAACGGATTTAAGGTTTTAAGCATCCCGTTCTTGATTCAGAACAACAACTACATCACACCAACCACTGAGCTGGGTTACGGTGGATTGGGTCACGCGCTTCTTGGTTCAATCGAATTAGTTCTGATTTCTTCAGCCGTTACAGTACCTCTGGGAATCTTGGTAGGCGTATACCTCACAGAAACGCGTGATAAGTCCAGAACACTCGTGAGAACTTTTGTTCAATCATTGGCCGGATTACCTTCCGTCGTTGCTGGCCTCTTTATTTATTCGATGTTTGTAGTGACCGGTGTGTTACGCCCAGCTGGAATTCTTGGCGCGTTAGCGCTTATCCCGCTAATGCTTCCTACAGTCGCCAGGGTGGTTGAAGAGTCGCTCAAGCTAGTTCCTCAAGACCTAAGAAACGCAGCAATCGGCCTTGGCGCCTCCAAGTTCAAGGCATTTATGCAAGTCACTCTTCCCGCGGCGAAATCTGGAATCATCACCGCCGTTCTCCTGGGAATCGCTCGTATTCTCGGTGAAACTGCGCCTATTCTTCTCACCACACTCATGGGCAGCGGAACCAACTTAAACGTATTTCAAGACGCCTTTGCCACTCTTCCGACTTACCTGTTCAACAACCTCGCCAACAGCACCGAGGTTTCATTCTCGCGAGCCTGGGGTACCGCCTTGGTAATGATGATCTTCGTTGGCGCCGCCTTCGTGTCGATTCGTATCGTTTCTCGCAACAAAACCTCTGCAAAAAAGAAGTGACCAGAAGGAAAACATGTCTATAAACGCCCTCAGAGCTGAAAACATCAATGTTTGGTTTGGTGAACGACACGTACTAAATGATGTAAACATCGAATTTCCCGAAAATCAGGTAACAGCCTTGATCGGTCCTTCTGGCTGCGGCAAATCGACTTTCTTGCGAACTCTAAATCGCATGCATGAAACGATTCCCGGTGCAGGCTTAGCCGGCTCTATTTATTTAGATGGCCAGGACATGTACGCGCCTGAAGTAGATCCTGTTTCCATCCGCCTGAAGGTTGGTATGGTTTTTCAGAAGCCAAACCCATTCCCAACAATGTCTATTCGCGAAAACGTGATTTCTGGGCTTCGACTAACAGGCCGAAAAGATCCAAACCTGGAAGCACTGGTTGAAGATTCGCTGAGACGAGCCAGTATCTGGAATGAGGTCAAAGACCGCCTCAACGACCCTGCGATTTCCTTATCCGGCGGCCAGCAGCAAAGGCTTTGTATCGCTCGCTCCCTAGCGATGAAGCCAGAAGTTTTGCTAATGGATGAGCCTTGTTCTGCGCTAGACCCTGGATCGACGCGTCGAATCGAAGAAACCATTCTGGAATTGACCGATTCCATGACGATTGTGATCGTGACCCACAACATGCAGCAGGCACAACGTGTCTCAAACAAGACAGCCTTCTTCCTGGCCGACGAGGGTAAGCCAGGGGAGATTGTTGAGTTTGCGGATACAGAGCAAATTTTCAGTATGCCAACTGACCCGCGCACGAATGACTATGTCAACGGCCACTTTGGTTAAGCATTCTTACCTATTTATTCACTTTCTATATACCTGTATCCAACACTTCATTAACCGCCGGGTGTTTTCCTAATGGTGTACAGAAAAGCTGTACCAAAACTAGGAGAAATTAATGCGTAAATTCGCTTCAATTGCTACCGCAACCGCACTTGCAGCTAGCCTGCTTGTTGGTGCAAATTCGGCCGAGGCTGCAGTAACCTCGATCGTTGGCGGTGGCTCGTCGTTCGCAGGTGGTGTACTTTCAGTATGTCGCGTGGACTTCAACGCTGTAACTTCAACTGCTGTCAACAGCCAGCGAGTCAGCTTCGACGCATACTCAACCACCGGCGGCTCAGGTACCGGTAAGACCAACTTCGCAGCGAACACCTACGACTACGGTGCTTCTGATGCTCCTTACACAACTGGTGCACCTTCAGACTTGGTATACGTTCCGCTTGTAGGTGGCCCAATCGCTATCGTTTACAACAACCCAGACTTTGCTGGCAACAGCCTTCGTTTGGACGCTAAGACCATCAGCCGCATTTTCCTCGGAAGCATCACCTACTGGGATAACTCTCAGATCGTAGCTCTAAACCCTGGTAAGAGTATTGGACACAACCGAATTGGTGTTACCTACCGCAGTGGTTCTTCCGGTACTACCGAGAATCTTGTGAGCTGGATCAAAGGATCGTCTTCATCCGAGTCGTCGAACTGGACCAAGAGTGGCGACTGGGCTCTAGCAACCGAGGGTAACGTAACCGGAACCTCAAAGAGCAGCTCGTCGGTTCTAGCTAACGACGTCGATGCGACTCAATACACCATTGGCTATGTAGACCTGAAGGACGCTGTAACCCAGACCGCTCAGTTCGCAATGGTGAAGAACGCTAAAAGTCAGTACGTACTCCCAAGCGTTTCAAGCTCGGCTAAGTTCCTGGCCCGCCAGACTCCAGCTTCGAACGGTCTAGTGAGCTTCAAGTACACCACCGGTGCAGTATCGGGTGAGTACAGCTTGTCGCTTCTAACCTACGGTCTCGGTCACAAGTACAAGGCAAGCTACGTTCGTTCGGGTACGGCTACGGCCGACAAGTCCAAAACTGCACTAGCGGTGCGTGACTTCTTCAAGTACACCATCGGAACTTGTGGCTCATCCAAAGCTCCAGCGTTGAAGTATGTAAACCTAACCGGTGCACTAAAGACTAAGGCTTTGGCTCAGGCAGCTCTAATTGGTTCTAAGTAAACACAGGTAACAGTGCGTGTGGCACAAGGGAAACCTTGTGCCACACGTATTCCAATTTCCAGGAGGAAACAAATGAACATCAAACGAATGGCATCGGCATTGCTTATTGCAACCTTTGGTTTGGGTACGCTGACAGCCTGTGATCCTCCTTATCCACCAGAACTAATCGAAACCATTTATGAACAAAACCCGGTTTGTGAGCAAGGAGCTGTTGCTGTTTCAGCTGCGGGAAAACTCGAACAGCTTATTGGGCCATATAACGACACGATGGCAGGACTTTGCCCAGAGATGTCAATTCTTCCATCGTTGGACAATACCGATTTAGCGGTTACCCTGGATGCCCCGTCTTCGGCTGACGAAAACATCTACGCAGCAACACCGCTGTTTGTTGATGGTGGAGTTGCGGTTGTGTACTTCTCCAGTGGAGTGAATCTCACGCTCAGTCTCGATGTCCTATTTAAGATTCTTTCTGGTGAAATTACGAACTGGAACGACCCTCAAATCAAGATATTAAACAAAAAAATTGACCCCATCGACATGCCGGTTTTAATCAATCCAATTGCCGATCGCGACTCACTTGAAGCACTAAAAAACTGGGCTCGTATTGTCGGCGTGACTGTGCCGGAAAAACTGCTGGTTTCAACCGAAGTTAATCCTTCGATCGATCTTTTCTCGCTTCAAGAGGGAACGATAAGCATTTTGCCGCTGTCAGATGTGCTGAACCAGGGTTTGACCCCCTCTTCTATCAAAGTGAAGAGCGAATTTTTGAACGCCGTCGTCGCCCCGACCGACACCTCGGTATTTGCTGGCGCCAGCCAATTCAAGGCCAAGTCAGATGGTGTAATTCTTACGTTGAAGCAAAACCCATCAGCGATTCCTGAGCTACCTAAGGGTGCGGAATCGGCCGACTTGCCATACCAGGCTGTCTTCTTCGGCTGGCAAATTCTTTCGAGTGAGGACAACCTGCTTACACGGTCAGTTGCAAGATTCCTGCTTCGCATGGACGAACAAGGTACTCTGCCGACTTTGTCATTGGTAGGTCTTCCAACCAAGATTAGACAGGCCGCCACTGCGCTGGTCTCAGAAGGTTTGACTCTTCCAAAGGTCACCATTAAAAAATAGAACGCAAAGTGTGTTTTGATTATTGGGATGAGTAGGACCAAAATCACCTCCGGCGCCGGTCGGCTTCTAATTGCGATTTATGCAATCTTTGCTCTAGCGGCCTCGGCAAGGGCGCTCTATCAGCTCTACAAGAAGTTTGCGGAAGCACCTCTTTCTTATTCACTCAGTGCTGTTGCTGCCGTCGTATACATAGTGGCGACTGTCGCGCTGGTTCGCAACAACTCTAGATTGGCGACACTAACCATCGGTTTTGAGTTGGCAGGGGTGCTGATTATCGGCACACTTTCGCTGCTCGACCCAGCGGATTTCCAACACCAGACCGTTTGGTCTAGTTACGGCAGCGGCTATGGTTTCGTACCGCTAATCCTCCCGCTTTGGGGTCTCTATTGGATTTGGAAAACCAAGCGTGCTTAGCTTCAATACGATTCAAGAGTTTCCAGCAGACTACGCAGAGACGGCTGTAACCATCGGTAAGTTCGATGGAATCCACCTCGGTCACCAGGCGCTTCTTCGCAACGTTGTGGAGTTGGCAGAAGAGAATCTACTTTCCAGCGTTGCGCTGACCTTCGATCGTCATCCGGACGCGTTGCTCAACCCGATGGCATTCAAACTTCCACTGATTGGTCCGGCCCAAAAGGCGATCCTTTTCGCGGAACAGGGGATCGACGCGGTGCTCACCCTCGAGTTCGATCAAAGCCTTTCCGAGATGTCACCACAAGAATTCGTCGACGAGATTTTAGTGAAAACCTTAAAGGCCAAAATCGTTGTGGTGGGGCAGGGCTTTCGATTTGGCAGTAAGGGTGCCGGAACCGTTGAAGTTCTCAAGGATCTGGGAACTGCTAGAGGCTTCCGAGTAATCGAAACTCCAGAGATTTGCATCGGCGCTGTGCCGGTGTCAACCACCCGAATTCGCGAGCTACTTGATGAGGGCAAGGTTGTGGCTGCAGCAGCGCTGCTCGGTCGCAACCACATCACCACCGGGGTCATTGAGCACGGTCTCAAAATCGGACGCACAATCGGTTTCCCAACCGCCAACATGTCTCGTGACTGTGAGGGTTACCTTCCACGTGACGGTGTTTATGCCGGCTGGCTCTACGTCGACGACCTGAAACTACCTGCCGCACATTCGGTTGGCATCAATGAAACCTTCCAGGCGGTGCCGCGCTTAGTTGAGTCGTTCGTCATTGATCACACCGGGCTCAACCTTTACGACAAAACCGTGACTCTCGAATAT
>JBDKLJ010000011.1:0-24156 GCA_039806025.1 Actinomycetota bacterium
ACCTTTTCGGGGCCAACGAGATAGGGGAGTTCGGTAACCACCAAGCCGAGTTTTCTAGGACTCACACTTTCAACCGTTACCTTGGCACGCGTCTTGAAAATACCGCGACCAGTCTCGTAAGCCTCACGGACACCATCTAGACCGACAATCGTTCCTCCGGTCGGAAGATCCGGACCAGGAACATACTTCATAAGGTCTTCGGTGCTTGCATCGACGTTACGCAGCAGATAGACAGCACCGGCTATTACTTCGCGAAGATTGTGAGGAGCCATGTTGGTTGCCATTCCAACAGCAATACCGGTGGAACCATTTACAAGCAGGTTGGGAAATGCAGCGGGTAGCACTTCAGGTTCGGTCAGCTGAGCATCGTAGTTTGGCTTGAAATCAACTACATCTTCATCGAGATCAGCGTTCATGAGCATTGCTGCGTGGCTCAGTCGAGCTTCGGTGTATCGTGCTGCAGCCGGTCCGTCGTCGAGGCTTCCAAAGTTTCCGTGGCCATCAATCAGTGGCATGCGAAGGCTGAAGCTTTGGGCCATGCGAACCATTGCGTCGTAGATCGCAGAGTCTCCATGCGGGTGGAGCTTGCCCATAACTTCACCGGTGACTCGTGCCGACTTCACGTGACCTTTATCTGGTCGCAGACCCATTTCACCCATCATGTAAATGATTCGGCGGTGTACAGGCTTCAAGCCGTCGCGTGCATCGGGAAGAGCACGCGAGTAAATCACCGAGTAGGAATATTCCAGGAACGAATCCTGCATTTCCTTGGTCAGGTCAATGTCAACGATTTTTTCGTCGTGTTGGCTCTTTGAAGTCATGGGTCTCTATTGGTGTGGCAAACTCTAAGTCGTGAACCCTATGATGCTACCGAAAGCCCCTAAAGATGTGGGGAGGCTCTCGGATGTGTTCACAAGCGCCTTGGCCAGCGTTGGTGGCGGGGGAGAGAACCGGCTAAGACTTCCAAAGGTGAAGCACGCGATAGTGATCTTGGTTGACGGTCTGGGTTTCGAAAACCTCACCCAAAACAAGGCATACGCCCGTTTTATGAATTCAAAGTTAGTCGGTTCGTTGCGCTGTGAATTCCCTTCGACCACCTCAACGTCGCTTACCGGCTTGGCCACCGGACTTCGCTCAGGACAACACGGCGTTATCGGCTATTCGGTGTATTCAAGGCAGCTTGGAACCCAGCGAAATCTTCTTACCGGTTGGCTTAATCGCGGTGAGGCAAGCGAATTCAAGAAAGCAGAAGACCTTTCCAGCAGCGCTAAAACTACCACTTCGGTAATTGGCCCGGAGCAGTATGCAGCTACCGGATTTACGGAACTAACTATGAGTGGCGCAAATTACGTGACGGCAGAATCGCTCGCCGACCGCTTTGCAGCTGCGCTTCAAATTTCCAGTCAAGACAGTTCGAGCCTGACCTATCTGTATGTTCCGGAACTTGATCAATTAGCGCACCGATTTGGTGTTGAATCAACCAAGTGGCTGGAGGCGCTTGAGGCACTCGACGCTGAGATATCGGTGTTCGAAACCAAGCTAAGTCAAAATTCCGGCGTCATACTTACGGCAGACCATGGAGTACTTGACGTGCCTTCTGAACACCACGTCTATCTAGATGAATTTAAACGTTTTACCGATTTCGTAATCGCATCTGCTGGGGATCCTAGATGTAACTTTTTGTATCTGAATGAGGGCGTTGATTCAGAGGAATTTTCTAGTTGGTTGAATGATGAATTCGGCCACTTGGCATATGTTTGCACCCAAGGTGTCCTGGAAGATTCAGGTTGGGTAACCTCACCCTCGGTTGCCATAGAAGATTATGTTCCAGACATTTATCTCATTTGGCACAAAGATTACGTTGGCTATGACCGCAGAACAGCAAAACCCCATCACCTGAAACTAATTGGGCAACACGGCAGCATTACTGACCGCGAAACCAGAATTCCACTGGTCAGGTTCGGAGCCTTTTAGAAAGATTCGCCCTCATCGGTTTGAGTGCCACGGACGATTTCGTCCCACGAAGGCATCGGTGCGCGCGACTTCTTTGGAACCGCACTTTCCTTAGAAGCAGGAAGCTCAGAGCGTGCGGGTTCATCTTCGATCTGTGACTCTTCGCCCAGGTCTGAGGGGACCACCTCGGTGATCTGAACGGAAGTTAGTTCAACCACTGGTTCAGGTTCAGTCTCTAGTTCTGGTTCTGGTTCCGGTTGTACGTCAGCTTCCACAACGGTTTCCGTTACCTGCGCTGGAATGGCTTCTTCGCGACGCTTGCGAAAGGCCTGCAGTTTGTCTTCGGTTACCACCGTTTCCGCGACAGGTTCTGGCTCTACTCGCTTGAGGGGTAGCGGGCTATCGAACGTGGCAACCGGATTTGAAAGGTTCTGAGCGCTACCAGTCTCTGGCGTAAGTACGTAGTTGCGCGGGTCAAAACTCCAGGTGGCGCCACCCAAATTGCCACCGGTCGCGAAACTTACACTGACTTCCCAGACTGAATTTTCCCCGCGCTTTGCGCTCCAGGAGACGGAGTCCGCACCGGCCGAGTGCAATTTACCTTCGACGATTTCACCAAAAGTCTTCTTTGACACTTCGTTGAACCGATCGGCTGGCATTTCGATACGAACCGATTTGGCCAGGTCAATCATGTGGCCCAGTTCTTCCAGGACCGGGTGAGCGAAACGCTCGATAAAGCTATGGCTAGAGCCGCTCGATTCAGCGAGTTCGACAATCGACTTTCCGGCTCGGATCGCATCCTGAATCTCGCGTGGCGAAAATTCGACACCTGGGGAATCATGAAGTTTCTTGTCTTTGAGTGTTTTCATGAGCGAATCGTCAACATGGAGACTGAACCGTTCACCATCTGCTGACACGAGCAGCAGTGTGTCCTGGTCTCGGCCGATTGGGTTTAGTTCGCGCACTATGCCTCCTTGAAAAAGAGTTTGCCACTGGAACCTAAATTAGTCCCGCATTTGATGAGGTGTGGAATAAAGAACTTTTTTTGGAAGTTATGGTGTTTTGCGTTTGCGAAAACGCGACAGATGTTGGACACTAAACGCGCCTAGCGCATTTTTTACAGTTTCACGAAGGGTAGGCAGATGGCCACCGATTACGATGCACCACGTAAAGGCGACGATGACGCCGAGTCTTTGGATGCTCTGAAAGAGCGACTTCCAGAGAAAAGTCAAGTTAGTTCTGAACTTGACGAGGTTGAGCACGTAGGTGAAATCATCGACCCTGAGCGTCACGATGAGCTGACCGAAGTTGTAGTGATTCCACCCCAGAGCGATGAATTTACCTGCATGCAGTGCTTCATCGTTAAGCACCGCTCACAGGCATCGAAAAAGAAGATTGACGGACACGCTGTGTGCGTCGAATGTGCGGGCTAAGCCTTATTTATTAGAGCCACCAGTTCGGCCGGACGCCTCGTGGTGACCAACCAATATGGTGTTGGATCTTTAGGGTCCTGAATCTCGATTTTCACGAGCTGCTTAACGCTTGCTTGAATGCAGAGCCATGCGCGTGCGTCGAGATTGCGGCCAAGTTCCTCGAATTGCTTTTCTCTTTCAATCACTGTGGCCTTGCCAAGTAACTTCATTGGAATTTCAGCGTTTCTAGCCGAAAACGTTTCACCGTTGCAAAGCAGGACCGGGGATGAAAAATAAACAAAGCAGCAAAAGCCCACGGTAATTATCAGTGCGGTTACTAACGCAAACTCAGGAGCCAAAGGCAACATAACTGCTAGCACGCTAGGAAATAGCAACAACGGAAGAATCAGATTTGCCGCACTTGGCAGCACTCGTTCGCGAAACACAATCACAGTTTTAGATTACGCTCTACTCATGACCCAAAGTGTTCCAGTACTAATCGTTGCCGACCCAGAACTCAGACCAGCGTATGCTCAGCCAGGCGATGCAGGTTGCGATCTCAGGGCATCGGAGGCCACTGTTGTCCCCGCTCGTGGGCGCGTTCTAGTAAAGACAGGCGTTTCGATTGCACTTCCCGAAGGATACGTCGGGCTTGTTCACCCTCGCTCAGGTCTTGCTGCCAAGAGCGGTATCACGGTCCTGAACACCCCTGGCACCATCGACGCCGGCTATCGAGGCGAAATTATGGTTACTTTGTACAACAGCACCGACGTCGATTTCCCGGTGGCACGTCTCGACAGAATCGCTCAACTAGTAATTCAAGAATTTGCAAAGGCGGAATTCGTCGTGGTTGAAACTCTTCCAGAGTCCCACCGCGGAGATTCCGGGTTTGGATCAACCGGAGTCAAGTAAAACTATGACTGAGCAGATTTCGTCTCAGCGCGTTGCTGGACCAAAAGACATCACCGAAATTCCATCAACCCTGGGCTACATCTCGTTCGGGTCGCTTTTAATGCCAACCATCGAAGGCGTTACCGTCCGCGGTGAAGTTAGCGATTCCACTGGTCAAGTAGTTTCCGTCAGCTTCGAACACGATGGTTCTTCGTTGCAGGTTTCGGCATTTGCAGCCTCCAAAAGCGAAGAGATGTGGCCGGACGTTTCGACCCAAATCAAGGCGAGCATCGAAACCAGCGGTGGTTCGGTAGTTGAAGGAAACGGAGGGTTCGGTAGGCAACTGGACGTTCGAGTTGCGACTCCGGACGGTCAGAAGGAAATGCGCTTCATTGGCGTCGATGGTCCAAGATGGTTTCTCCGCGGAGTTATCTCCGGGGCTGCGCTTACCAACCAAACGGCCGCCCAAAACATGGAAGACATTTTCCGTTCACTTGTAGTTGACAGGGGAAACGTCCCGCTTCCACCTAGAGAAGCGCTACCCCTGAAACTTCCAGACGGAACCTTTGCCCCACCAAAGTTCGACATCTAATGGCGAATCAAAACAATGAGTCAAAGCAGGGGGATATTCTCTCCACTTTGGGCGGGCCAATCGGAATTTTGGAATCGCTAATTCCAGGGACTGTTTATGTCACGGTTTTTAGTTTGACCTTGAATGTCGTTCTATCTGCCGTGCTAGCTGGGTCAATTTCGCTGGTGTTCGCGATCCTTCAAATCATTCGAAAAAAGCCACTAACGCAGGTTTTCGCTGGCATGGTAGGCCTTGCAATTTCCATCTATTTACCTCTTCGTGACGGGCTGAATGACACTCACGCGGCCGACTATTTCCTGCCAGGACTGCTTACCAATTTGGCCTATTTCGCGGCTCTATCCGTTTCCTTGCTCTTCAGAGTGCCGCTAATTGGCTTTGCGCTCGCACTTTTTACTGGAACGCAGAAGACCTGGCGAACTGACAGAGTTCTTTACCGGCGCTATTACTGGATAACCGTTATGTGGGTTGCCATGTTTGCTCTCAGAATTGCTGTGCAGGGTCCGCTTTATTTATCGGGCCAGGTAGCCGCGCTAGGGGTAGCCAAACTCGTCCTTGGAACACCGCTTTATGCCTTGGTGATTTGGTTTAGCTGGTTGGCCGCTAGGGTGAGCGATAAGTCAAGCAAGTAATGGTAGTTTTGAAACCGAATATTTCTTGCGCTAGGAGAAGCCATGTCAAAGGTGAACAGTTTCGATTCAGCCGATCTGCTAAAGGTTGGGGATAAGGAATATCGGTACTTCCGTCTCGATAAACTCAATGCCCCTAAGCTGCCATACAGCCTCAAGATTCTTCTCGAGAACTTGCTTCGCACCGAGGACGGTGCAAACGTTACGGCCGCGCAGATCAAAGCTCTAGCCAACTGGGATCCAAGCGCCGAGCCAGACACCGAAATCCAGTTCACCCCTGCGCGTGTGATTATGCAGGACTTCACTGGTGTGCCTTGTGTTGTTGACCTAGCGACCATGCGTGAGGCGGTTGAAGCCCTCGGGGGAGACCCAAAGCGAATCAACCCACTTGCACCTGCAGAGATGGTCATTGACCACTCGGTAATCATCGACGTCGCGGGAAGCGCCGACGCCTTTGAAAAGAACGTAGAACTCGAGTACCAGCGAAATGGCGAGCGTTACCAGTTCCTTCGCTGGGGCCAGACCGCTTTTGACAACTTCAAGGTGGTTCCTCCTGGCACCGGTATCGTCCACCAGGTAAACATCGAGTATCTAGCGCGTACCGTGATGGCCCGCGAGGTTGCAGGAGAGCTTCAGGCATACCCAGACAGCTGCGTTGGCACCGACTCGCACACCACCATGGTGAACGGTCTCGGAGTTCTAGGCTGGGGTGTCGGAGGTATCGAAGCCGAGGCAGCCATGCTTGGTCAGCCAGTTTCGATGCTGATCCCTCGTGTGGTTGGCTTCAAGCTAACCGGTTCCATCCCTATGGGCGTAACCGCTACCGACGTGGTTCTAACCATCACCGAACAGCTTCGTAAGCACGGTGTAGTTGGCAAGTTCGTAGAGTTCTACGGCAACGGTGTTTCTTCTGTGCCACTAGCTAACCGAGCCACCATCGGTAACATGAGCCCTGAGTTCGGTTCAACCGTCGCTATCTTCCCAATTGACGAAGTAACCCTCGACTACCTACGCATCACCGGTCGTAGCGAAGAGGACGTTGCGCTAGTCAAGGCCTACACCCAGGCTCAGGGACTTTGGCACGACCCAAGCATCGAGCCGGTGTACAGCGAGTACCTAGAACTCGACCTCGGTACCGTAAAGCCTTCGATCGCTGGACCTAAGCGTCCTCAAGACCGCATCGAGCTTTCGAAGTCGAAGGAAAACTTCCAGAAGTCGCTTCCAGGTTACGTATCGCAGGTCTCTAAGCCTTCGGTTGTAGCTGGCAAGGACTACACCATCGACAACGGTTACGTGACCATTGCTTCGATCACCTCGTGCACCAACACTTCAAACCCTTCGGTGATGTTGGCTGCCGGTCTGGTAGCTCGCAACGCAGTGAAGAAGGGCCTCAAGGCTAAGCCTTGGGTCAAGACTTCGCTTGCTCCAGGCTCGAAGGTTGTCACCGAGTATTACCAGGCAGCTGGTTTGACCGACGACCTTAACGCACTTGGATTCAACCTCGTTGGTTACGGCTGTGCTACCTGTATTGGTAACTCCGGTCCGCTAGACGAGAGCATCTCGGCTTCGATTCAGGAAAACGACCTTGCAGTTACCGCTGTGCTTTCAGGTAACCGTAACTTCGAGGGTCGAATCAGCCCTGACGTAAAGATGAACTACTTGGCTTCGCCACCGCTAGTAATCGCTTACTCGCTAGCTGGAACCATGGACTTCGACTTCGACAGCGACGCACTGGGCAAAGACCAGGACGGCAACGACGTATTCCTAAAGGACATCTGGCCTTCTCCTGAAGAAGTTCAGGCAACCATCGACTCTTCGATCAACTCCGAAATGTTCAAAAAGCAGTACGGAAGCGTATTCGAAGGGGACGCACGTTGGAAGGGTCTGCCTACTCCAACCGGTGCAACTTTCGCATGGGACGACAAGTCGACCTACGTCAAGAAGGCTCCATACTTCGATGGCATGAAGATGACTCCAGATCCTGTGAAGGACATTCACGGAGCCCGAGTTCTAGCGCTACTAGGTGACTCGGTTACCACCGACCACATCAGCCCAGCATCTTCGATCAAGGTTGATTCACCTGCCGGTAAGTACCTAACAGCTCAGGGTGTTGCCCGCGCTGACTTCAACAGCTACGGCTCCCGTCGTGGAAACCACGAGATTATGATCCGTGGAACCTTCGCGAACATCCGTCTAAAGAACCTACTTCTAGATGGCGTCGAGGGTGGTTACACTCGCGACTTCACGCAGGCAGATGGACCGCAGAGCTTCATTTTCGACGCATCTGAGAACTACCGTGCCGAGGGAACCCCACTGGTGGTTCTTGGTGGAAAGGAATACGGCACCGGATCGTCTCGCGACTGGGCGGCTAAGGGCACTAGCCTTCTAGGCGTCAAGGCAGTTATTGCCGAGAGCTTTGAGCGTATTCACCGTAGCAACCTGATCGGTATGGGAGTAGTGCCACTGCAGTATCCAGCCGGTGAAACCGCTGCGTCGCTTGGTCTAGACGGCACCGAGATCTTCGACATCGAGGGTATTACCGAATTGAACAACGGAAACACCCCGAAAACCCTGAAGGTTACCGCAAAGCCATCGGCTCACTCGCCAGCTGGTAAGCAGACCATTACCTTCGACGCAGTTGTCCGTATCGACACACCTGGAGAGGCCGACTACTACCGTAACGGCGGAATCCTCCAGTACGTTCTACGCTCGCTGGTGGCATAAAGCCGCCTCCCGGCGGGTTATTACCAGCATGGCAATATTTGAGCGCATCAATGGTCCACGTGACCTTGATGCGCTCAGTATTTCCGAGGTCAACCTCCTCTGTGGCGAGCTTCGAGAGCACCTGGTGCAATCGGTTGCGAAAACAGGCGGGCATCTGGGTCCAAACCTTGGCGTTGTGGAAACTACGGTTGCAATTCACCGAGTCTTCGATTCACCCAAAGACCCGATAGTTTTCGACACCGGTCACCAGTCATACGTGCACAAGCTTCTTACCGGTCGAAAAGATCTGAGCACTCTTCGCAAGAAGGATGGAATCGCCGGATATCCTCAACGTTCCGAATCTGAGCATGATGTCGTTGAAAGTTCTCACGCTTCTTCTTCACTATCTTGGGCTGATGGAATCGCCAAGGCCTTCAAGATTTCTGGCCAGGACGATCGCTTTGTGGTGGCGCTCATCGGTGACGGTGCTCTGACCGGTGGCATGACCTGGGAAGCGCTAAATAACATCACTCACGAGAACGATCGAAAACTCGTAATCGTCGTGAATGACAACGGTCGCTCTTATGCGCCAACCATCGGCGGTCTTGCCAAGCATCTAACCAACATCCGCACCGACAAGATGTACAAAAAGATGTATCGCTGGAGTAAGCGCGTTTTCTACGGTTTTGGAACCTTGGGTCGAATCATCTTCAACGCGGCGCGAGGTGCCGGTCGAAGCGCGCTCGAGACCATGGCTCCACAGAGCATGTTCCCGAACTTAGACATCAAGTACATTGGCCCCGTCGACGGCCACAACATCGAGAACCTCGAACATGCTCTACGCCAGGCAAAGAACTACGGTTCTCCGGTAATCGTCCATGTGATGACTCAAAAGGGCAAGGGATTCGATCCTGCCATGCTGAACGAGGACGACCAGTTCCACGCCGTCGGAAAGATCGATCCAACCACCGGTGAGTCATTGGAGGTCAGTGGCGGACCATCCTGGACAAACGTTTTCCGCGAAGAAATGGTTCGCATTGCGGACTCACGCAACGACATCGTCGGAATTTCGGGAGCAATGACAATTCCGGTCGGGCTTGATGCGATGGCTGCAAAGTACCCGAACCGAGTATTTGACGTAGGTATTGCCGAGCAGCATGCGGTTGCCTCGGCAGCGGGAATGGCTTTCGGTGGGCTTCACCCGGTTGTAGCAGTTTATGCAACGTTCATCAACCGCGCTTTCGACCAAGTACTAATGGATGTAGCACTTCACAAGGCCGGAGTGACTTTCGTACTCGATCGAGCTGGTGTAACCGGACCTGATGGCGCCAGCCACCATGGAATGTGGGATCTTTCAGTTCTGCAGGTTGTACCAGGTGTGCGCATTGCCGCGCCTAGAGACGCTGAACGCCTCAGAGAAGAGCTAAACGAAGCGGTTGCGGTTTCCGATGCTGCTACGGTAATTCGATTCCCTAAGGGCGTTGCTACCGAGAGCATTCCATCGCTAAAGCGATCAGAGGACGGTGTCGATTTCCTCTTCCAGTCATCTGCCAAAGACGTGCTCATAGTTGCTATCGGCTCCATGGCGACTATTGGGATGCAGGCCGCTGAATTGTTGAAAGCTCAGGGCATTGGCTGCACTGTAATCGATCCGCGCTGGGTAGTGCCTGTTCCTAAGACAGTGCTTTCCGAAGCCGCTGATCACAGACTTGTGGTCACGATAGAGGACGGTGTGAAGGTTGGTGGAATTGGAACCCGAATTCGCCAAGACATGCGCGCCGCTCAGATCGACACCGCACTAAACGAAGTTGGCCTTCCAGACGAGTTCTTAGAGCACGCATCCCGTGATGAGATTTTGGAACGCGTCGGTCTGACAGCCAAAACCATCTCTCACGACATCGTGGCTCAAGTTCTGGGAGCGCGTGTGCCGCACGCTAGGAAGCTTGATCATCAGTCAACTTCTGAACAGCCAGAGCACCACTAAGTTTCTCGGCTACCGCCTCAACTTGCCACTTTCGAGCACCTAGCTCCCTCAGCTGCTGTGGGATGTCTTCTGCTGGCAGCCAGGCTACATTTCGAAGCAGGTCTGGCTGCAAAAGATTCTCAACCGGAAGCTCCAGTTCAGCGGCAATCTCGGCAATTACCGGCTTCAAAGTTTGAAGTCGCGCATCGGCCTCTGGGAAACGGTTTGGCCAGGAGCGGTGATTAGGGATACCCGTTGCCGGCAGCCTTGAAGGTGGCAGGTCGGTCGATTGCAACCCGCTGCTGTAGGCGTCCCACCAAATGTCTAAGTAAGTTCTAGATGCTCGACCAATGAAGGTTTTGAGTGTCGCCATTTGTGGCTTTGCAGTAATTCCAGAGTCAGCCAAAGCAACCAGCGAAGCATCTGGTACAAGTCGACCAGGGGAGACGTCCAGTTTCTCTGCAAGGGATTCTCGAGCCTGCCAAAGCTCACGCGCTGCGGCGAGTTTCTGTTGATCCTTTACCGAGTGCAAGCCAGTCATCGAGCGCCACCGGTCGGGACCATGGAATTTTGGTTTGAATGAAAGCAGATTCTCAAACTCTTGGGTTACCAAGTCGAGTTTCCCTACTTTTTCGATTTCACTCATAAGTGCCTTGGCAAGACCTGGTAGAACATCTACATCAAGCGCGGCGTAGTTCAACCAAGCGTCCGGCAGCGGTCGAATTGACCAGTCAGCGGCGGAATGCTCTTTGGCTAAGCGGAAACCAAGAAGTTGCTCGCAGGCTGCACCTAATCCCACACGTGGCAAACCAAGCAACCTTGAACCCAATTCGGTGTCGATGAGACCAGCTGGCTTCAATTCGAGCTCTGCTAGACAACCAAGATCTTGGGTTGCCGCATGCAAAATCCACGTCTGCGAGTTGCAGAACTGGGAGAGTGATTGCCAGGCATCTGTTTCGAAGAGTGGAATCGGGTCGATCAGGAAAACATCAGCATCCTCACGATGCAACTGAATCAGGTACGCCTTGTTGCCGTAGCGGAAACCAGACGCTCGTTCAGCGTCTATCGCCAATGGCCCGGAGCCTGACTTGAGGTTTTCCAGAGCTCCGATAAGCTCCGTTTCTGAATCTACGTAGTAAACCTCGGCCAGTGATACTGCCCGCAGCGGCAGAACTACTTCGTCTTCGCTAGATTCTAGAGTCAATGGAAGTAACCCCGTCGCCGTGAAGCGAAAGACCGCTCATCATGCACACGAGATCAAGCCAGGCTTCTAGATGTCCCGCAAAGTTATTTGAGGTGGGGCACCAACTGGCGCGAATCTCAATCTCGGCATGGTTGCTCTGATGTGCCAAAGTGCCATGCCCCACCGAAAGAACGCGAGTGGTGGTACCTCCGGCAACCTCAACAGTTGCACCATGGTTATGTAGGGCTTCAGAGAGCCAAGCCCAAGCCAGATCAGCAGAACCTTCCTCAAACCCGATGTCGCTCTCAAGCGGTGATTTCGCGTACAAAATCATTCGGAAATTGTTGGTCCAAGATTCCTGCGGTGCATCATCCCAGAGCATAATGAAGCGACCGGTTCCCCTGAATAGGGCGTCACTTTCTTCGGATTTGACGTCACAGGCGAATGCGATAGCGTGCCTAGAAAGATTGTGTGGCGCATCGATCTGATCGATTAGAACTTCGGAGCGAATGGCAGCATCGGCGAATGAGCTGGCAGCCAACTTGAAGTCTGGGTGCGCGTTCTCGTCGAATTCAATTTCTAGCACCTAAAAAGAATATTGCTAGGCTGGGTTTATTGCCCGTTGCCACGCCGCCAGCGGGTGAATAGCGTTCCCTCAACCTCGACGGCACTAACCAGTTCCAATTCAACGTTAAAGGCAGCCATAGTTTTGGCCGCAGCCTCCAAACTACCTCCCGTCACGGTGAGGCAGAATTCCTCTACCAAGCCTGATTCAAGGAAGTATTTGGAAAGACTCGGGCCGGTTTCCAACAGGATTCGTTCAAAACCCAATTCGTTCAGTTTAGAGATAGCAGTCTCGGGCTCATCCAGTCGGATGTAACGGTCATCGACGAGTTCGAAGGAATTCGAAATCACGGCAAGTGAGCAATGTGAAGGAACGCGATATTGCTCTTTCCGTGCCGTTTTACCGCCGGTCACTACGACGTCTGATTGACGCCTCAAATGTCCAATGAGCCGACGATCCAAATCATTGGAAATACCTCTGCTTGAACCACTTTCATCGGTGAATTCGCCGTCTCCATTCACAACCATGTTTAGACGTACGCCAAACAAGTCTGTGTAGGCCGCGAGCCATTCGTCCATCAGGACTTCTCTCGGACCTGACGTTTTATTCGACCCAGCATTCCGCGCAGTCCATTGATTCGCAAAAGGGAAACTGCCTCACTCAGATGCAAACGATCTGGGATGTCTTCCGGCGCTCCCAAAACTTCAGCGATGGTGTGACCATCGAGAAGTTGGTGCAAGATACTTGCAAAGCCTCGAGTAGTCGGGGCCTCTTCAGGCGCGGTAAGAAAAATGCGTACAATCCCATCGTTCACCTCTACGAAAAGGTAAACAGGGGATTGGCATTCCTCCACGCGTTCGAGAAGATCTGGGTGATCAGCATATCGATCTGGCAGGTTTTGAAGCTCTCCAGAGATCTCCAAAAGTAAGGTGAGTCGATCGCGAACACCTAGCGAAGCGAATTCTTCACCAAGCTCTTGAAGTTTCTTTTCAATGGAGCTCATTAGCGAGCGAACACACCCGGCTCATCGCCCTTGACGATCGGCGCGCCAACTAGGCTGCCCCACTCGGTCCAGGATCCGTCATAGTTACGAATATTGGTGAAACCTAGAAGGTACTTCAAAACAAACCACGTGTGGCTGGAACGCTCACCGATTCGGCAGTACGCAATAACGTTATCTCCCTGGTTCAAGCCCTTTTCGTCAAGGTAAATTGTTTCTAGTTCCGCACGCGACTTGAAGGTCTTGTCTTCATTCGCAGCGCGAGCCCACGGCACAGACTGGGCTCCAGGGATGTGGCCAGCGCGCAATGCACCTTCCTGCGGATAGTTTGGCATGTGTGTGCGCTCGCCCGAGTACTCTTGCGGAGAACGAACATCAACCATTGGCTGGCCGATGTGAGCTAGCACTTGGTCACGGAACGCTCGGTCAGTCACATCATCGCGCTCGACCACTGGATAGTCGGTCTCGGCAACGGCAGGAACCTCTTTGGTCACAACTCGGCCGTCTGCGATCCACTTTTCACGACCGCCATCTAGAAGGCGGACGTCGGCGTGACCGAAGAGTTTGAAAACCCAAAGTGCGTAAGAAGCCCACCAGTTGCTGGCATCTCCATAGATAACAACGGTTGAATCACGCCTAATTCCAGATCGCTTCATTAGTGCAGCGAAGTCGAATCCGTCTAGGTAATCGCGAACGATTGGCTGGTTTAGGTCAGTGTGCCAGTCAATCTTTACGGCACCTGGGATGTGGCTTACTTCGTAGAGCAATACGTCTTCATCGGATTCAACCACGACCAGGTTTGGGTCCCCAAGGTTGGCTTCCAGCCACTCTCCCGAGACAAGCACTTCTGGGTGAGCATATTCATTGAATTTGGCGTTGTTATCAGCTGCAAGAGTCATTTGATGCTTTCCGTTCGTTAGGCTATTTAGAGCCCTGTTACAAGGGTAATTCATTCGCTCGCTAATCGAAATGGCACGGAAACAATTGGAAACACTTTTTCAGAACTGTGACGACATTTGTGCCCGTAACCCAGAGATTGTTCCCAGTGAATTGATAGGCGAGTTGTTTCCGCCTCGAGAGTTTGAATCATCTAGCTTCGACAACTACCGCCCTGACTCTAATTTTCCTTCGCAAACCGACGCCAGAGATGCCGCCTCCGACTTCGTTGGCGCAACCAAGCGAGGTCTATTTGGCAAAAAGAACAAGGTCGAGGCACCAGGTCTATACCTAGACGGTGGATTCGGTGTCGGCAAGACACACTTACTTGCGGCTATGTACCACAGCTACAAGGGCTCCAAGCTGTTCGGCTCGTTCATGGCTTACACCAGCCTCATCGGTGCCCTCGGA
Source organism: Actinomycetota bacterium (assembly GCA_039806025.1). GTDB lineage: Bacteria > Actinomycetota > Actinomycetes > Actinomycetales > Microbacteriaceae > Rhodoluna. The sequence goes on from JBDKLJ010000011.1 coordinate 14,236, forward strand.
TTCGCCAACGCTCTGGAGGAGCTCGGCAATTACTCGCTGCTTTGCATCGACGAATTCGAGCTAGACGATCCGGGCAACACCATGATCATGTCCCGATTGCTTAACGAACTTTCCCAAAAGGGAACCAAGTTCGCCGCGACTTCCAACACACCGCCAAATGCGTTGGGTGAAGGTCGTTTCGCAGCAGCCGATTTCCAGCGTGAAATCCTGGGCATCGGAAGACAGTTTCTAATGCTGCGCGTCGACGGGGAAGACTACCGACACCGTCCAGTTGATGCACACGGCATCAGCTACGAATTAGCGGATCTGTCCACCTGGGCGAGTTCAAACACTGCTGCTGCCGATTTTGACAAACTACTGAAGAAACTCAGCACCGTTCACCCAGCTCTCTATGGAAAACTTCTCTCCGGAGACGAGAAGCTTGTGCTTCTCAATGTTCATGACCTAAAGGATCAAAACGACGGCCTGCGCTTTGTCACTTTCGTTGACCGCGCCTATGAACTGCAGATTCAAATTCGCGGTACTGGCAAGCCACTCACCGAAATCTTCCCTGAGGTATTCCTAGAAGGTGGCTACCGTAAGAAGTACTTGAGAGCTGTGTCGCGCCTCGGTGCACTCAGCGCCTAATTGTTTACAAACACGAAACACAAACACACCATTTCTTGAAACTTTGTTTCGATTGACTATTCATGTACCCAGCGACGTGTGCATTTGTTTTCAAGGAGAGAGGTAAACAAATGGATCAAGGAAATACCGCATTTGTTCTAATTAGTGCAGCGCTTGTGCTGCTCATGACCCCGGGGCTTGCATTCTTCTACGGTGGAATGGTTAAAGCCAAGAGCGTGGTCAGCATGATGATGCTTAGTTTTGGTTCCCTAGGACTTATTGGAGTTCTTTGGGTTCTATACGGCTATGCAATTGCTTTCGCCAACGGAGGTTCCAAGACTTTCATCGGTATCGATGGCTGGTTTGGAATTGACACCGACTTCATCGGTCTTGGTGCCCAGGTTCAAGATGCATTGGCTCCAACCGGCGACTACCCAAGCCTCGCTTTTGTGGCCTTCCAAGCTACCTTCGCAATCATCACGGTTGCTCTAATTTCTGGTGCTATCGCAGACCGAGCAAAGTTCGGTGCCTGGATGGTTTTCGCTGGAATTTGGGCAACCGTCGTTTATTTCCCGGTTGCAAACTGGGTATTCAACTTCACAGTTGCCGATGGAAAGATCGTCGACGGTGGTTGGATTGTTTACGGACTTGGAGCAATTGACTTCGCTGGTGGAACTGCTGTTCACATCAACGCAGGTGCAGCCGGTCTAGCTCTAGCAATCGTGCTGGGAAAGCGTTTTGGTTTCAGCAAGGGAATCACCCAGCCGCACAACGTACCGCTTACCCTTCTAGGTACCGCACTACTTTGGTTCGGCTGGTTTGGTTTCAACGCAGGTTCGGAAGTACGAGCCGACGGCATCGCATCGCTTGCATTCATCAACACCATGGCAGCACCTGCCGCGGCAATGCTTGGATGGATTGCTGTTGAAAAGATTCGTCACGGCAAGGCAACTTCGATTGGCGCAGCCTCAGGAGCTGTTGCTGGTCTTGTAGCCATCACCCCAGCTTGTGCCGCTCTAACCCCACTATGGTCAATTGTTCTCGGTGTCATCGCTGGTGTGCTCTGCGCCCTGGCTGTTGATCTCAAGTTCAACTTTGGCTTCGACGACTCGCTAGACGTTGTGGGTATCCACCTTGTTGGTGGCCTCACCGGAACCTTGTTCATCGGGTTCTTCGGAACCGGCGTTGGTGCAGCTCTTGGTTTCGGTTGGAACCAGCTCTACGCTCAGGCAATCGGATCGTTCTCGGTTCTCATCTACAGCTTCGTTCTTTCGCTAATTATCGGTTTTGCAATCGATAAGTTGATCGGATTCCGTGTCAAGGCTGAAGACGAAATCGCTGGCATCGACACCGTTGTTCACGGTGAAGAGGCATACGCTTTCGGAGCTGACCGCGACTAACTAAAAAACCAACTAACCTTTCGGAAGGGGCCTTTTGGCTCCTTCCGTTTGGTGCGTGAAAGGATATTCAATGGACAACCAGACCATGTTCTTGGTGATCTGTGGTGCACTTGTTCTCTTCATGACCCCTGGTCTTGCCTTTTTCTATGGTGGGCTCGTGCGTGCGTCGTCAGTGGTTTCAATGATCATGATGAGCTTTGGGTCCATCGCCCTCATCGGTGTCATCTGGGTTCTCTATGGCTATGCCATGAGTTTCGGTAACGCCGGCGTTGGTAATTTTGTGGGCATCGACGGAGTATTCGGCATAGACCTTGATCAACTCGGTTTGACCGGACTTGCAAATGACTTTGGTAAAGAAAGCCAATTCCCGCTTGCCTTTGCCGGTTTCCAGGGAACCTTCGCAATCATCACCGTTGCACTTATCTCCGGAGCCATCGCCGACCGCGCCAAGTTCGGTGCCTGGATGGTCTTCGCAGGTATCTGGGCAACCATCGTTTATTTCCCGGTCGCTGGTTGGGTTTTCAACTTCACCGTCGATGAGGCTGGAACCATCATCGACGGCGGTTGGTTAGTCAAAGACGTAGGTCTACTCGACTTCGCCGGTGGAACCGTTGTGGAAATCGCATCAGGCGCTTCCGCTTTAGCTCTTGCCATTGTGCTCGGTAAGCGATTCGGGTTCACCAAAGGCATGCACGCCCCTCACAACGTTCCGCTCACACTTATCGGAGTGGGTATTCTCTGGTTCGGATGGTTTGGCTTCAATGCGGGAAGTGAATTAGCAGCCGACGGCACCGCATCGCTGGCCTTTATCAACACCTTCGCTGCCGGTGTTGGTGGCTTGCTTTCTTGGGCGATCTTCGAACGAGTCAAACATGGCAAGCCAACGGCCGTAGGAGCCGGTTCGGGAGCGGTTGCGGGTATGGTGGCAATCACGCCATCATGCGCCTTCCTATCGGTCACCTGGGCTCTCGTGTTGGGTATCTTGGTCGGAGTCATTTGTGCGATGGCCATCGAATGGAAATACCTGCTCAATTTTGACGACTCTCTTGATGTTGTTGGTATCCATCTCGTTGGTGGAATCATCGGAACGCTATTCATCGGCCTTGTCGGTAATGTCAAAGAAACCAACGTCGGCTGGCTTCTAACCGGAGACCCATCGCAACTAATAAAGCAGGTAATCGGTGTTGCCGTAGTGGGTCTGTTCTCATTTGTCGCCTCCTACTTGATTGCCTTAGCCATTGAAAAGACGATGGGCTTCCGAGTTCACAGCGCGGCCGAGCTTGCCGGTGTCGATTCGGTGCTTCACGGACAATCAGCGTATGGCGAGGACGACCCGCGCTGGCTCTGGAAAGAGTAGGGTTGTTGCGAAAGATGATCCAAATGGGTTATTCTTTCTAAGTTGCGTTTCGACGCAGCACGCGGATGTGGCTCAGTTGGTAGAGCACAACCTTGCCAAGGTTGGGGTCGCGAGTTCGAATCTCGTCATCCGCTCACAGCAGCTGCTGTAACACGGTGGAGTGGCTGAGCGGCCCAAAGCAGCAGCCTGCAAAGCTGTAAAACCACGGGTTCAAATCCCGTCTCCACCTCAAAGCAAAAAGACCCGGTCGTATGGCGCAGCGGTAGCGCACTTCCTTGACATGGAAGGGGTCACTGGTTCGATCCCAGTTACGACCACCAAAGAAAAACCCCGAGAATTTTCTCGGGGTTTTTGGTTTTAAGCCTTGAGTTTCAGTGTCTTGGATGTAGCTTCGAGCGAAGCCTTCGCCGCTTTCGCGTCCTTGTTTAGCGATTTTCCGTATGAAGGAATCATTTTCTTGAGCATCGGTTCCCATCCCTTGAACTGGTCCGGGTAAGCCTTCTTTAGAACTTCGATCATGATGTAAACGGCTGTTGAGGCTCCAGGAGATGCGCCTAGGAGGCCGGCGATGCTTCCATCGGCAGAGGAGACCACTTCGGTGCCGAACTGGAGTATTCCGCCCTTCTTGGCATCCTTCTTGATGACCTGGGCGCGTTGGCCGGCAACGATTAGTTCCCAGTCTTTAGGGTCTGCGTTAGGAACGAAGTCTTGGAGAGATTCAAACTTTTTCTTCTTTGACTTGGTTACTTCGGTTACTAGGTATTTGATGAGGCCTAGGTTGCTTACCGCTACCGCGAGGTAGGGGATGATGTTGGCGAAGCGAACCGAAAGTGGTAGGTCGAAAAGCGAACCGAACTTTAGGAACTTGAAATTGAGGCCGGCGTAAGGGCCAAACAACAAGCTTGCCTCACCGTTTACAACACGGGTGTCTAGGTGCGGAACCGACATTGGCGGAGCGCCCACGGCTGCTTGGCTGTAGACCTTGGCTTGGTGCTTCTTGACGAGTTCCGGGTTGGTGGTCTTTAGGAATGCGCCCGATACTGGGAAGGTGCCGTAGCCCTTGGCTTCTGGGATGCCCGCCTTTTGGAGCATCTTCAAAGCCCAGCCTCCGGCGCCAACAAACACAAAGTTGGCGTGAGCCTGACCGCCCTTGTGGTTCAAAAGCCAGCCATTGCGGGTTTTTACCAGGCCGTTGATTTCGGTGTTGGTGTGGATTTCAACGCCGTAATCCTTCAGGTGGTCGATTAGCTGCACGGTGACTGCGCCGAAATCTACGTCGGTACCTGATTCAATTCTGGTTGCTGCGATCTTCTGTTTAGGGTCGCGTCCGTCGATGATTAGGGGAGTCCACTTGGCTATTTGTCTGTGGTCGGTTGAAAACTCGATGCCTTCGAACAGCGGCTCATTCTTGAGAGTCTCGAAACGCTTTTGAAGGTAAGCAACATCCTTTTCACCCTTGACGTAGGTCATGTGAGGAGTTGAGTTGATGAAAGTTTTTGGGTCCTTGAGAACCTTCTTGGTAACTAGGTAAGACCAGAGTTGACGAGAAAGTTGGAACTGTTCGTTGATCTGAATTGCCTTGGAAGGGTCTTCAGGATTTGGCATGTAGTTGAGTTCGCAAAGGGCTGCATGGCCTGTGCCGGCGTTGTTCCAAGGGTTCGAGCTTTCCAACGCAACCTGGTCAAGGCGTTCGAATAGAGCAATCTTGAGGTTAGGGGAGAGTTCTTTTAGAAGAGTGCCCAGCGTGGCACTCATGATGCCCCCGCCAATTAGTACAACGTCGTAGTTTTTCGCAGTCACGGGTTTCAGTTTACCGCCTGAAATTAGCCGATGCTGGTACCTACTAGGTAGCCGATTCCGTAGGTGATACCCATGGTTAGCAGTGAGACGAAGACGTTTCGGATAATCGCTCTCATTGGCTTTGCTCCACCGATTCTTGCTGCAACAAATCCAGTTAGGCCGAGGCTAGCAACTACAGCGATGATCGTGAACGGAATTCTTAGGTTGACCCATGGTGTTGCTGTTGCTGTTAGCAGCGGAAGCAGCGAGCCGGCTGCAAACGAGAAGAACGAACTAACTGCCGCAGCGGTTGGGCTGACGTGTTCGTCGTGGGAAATACCCAGTTCTGCTTCCGCGTGAGCCTTGAGTGCGTCTTTGGCGGAAAGTTCTTCAGCCACCTGCTTGGCAAGTTTTGGAGACATACCTTTTTGCTCGTAGAACCAGGCAAGTTCGCGAAGTTCGGCCTCTGGGTTGTCCTTAAGTTCCTTTTTCTCTTTTGCGATTGCGGCTAGCTCGCTATCCTTCTGGGCGCTAACCGAGGTGTATTCGCCACCGGCCATCGAGATCGAACCAGCAACCAAGGCAGCGACACCTGCAATAAAGATAGCGTTTCCATCGGCATTGGCACCGGCAACACCGAAGATTAGGCCGGCGGTTGAAACAATGCCGTCATTTGCTCCTAAGACTCCGGCTCGAAGCCAGTTGAGTTTGTGAGCCATCGAGCTTCTCTGAAATTCTTCAGAGGCAATGACATCACTATCTATCTGGTGTTCGGTCTTGGATGTTTTCGCCATGTGTTTACTTAACTCCACAAAAAGTGTTTTGACCACTAAGGCAGACCTAAATGTCGCTGGTTAGAATGGTCAAATGAGTGATTTGAAGATAACTGTGGATGGCGCTGCTCGAGAAGTTGCAGCAGGCACTACTGGTTTTAATCTTTTCGAATCAAAGTCAATTGTTGCTTTGCGTGTGAACGGTGAACTTCGCGATTTAGCACATTCCGTTACCGATGGTGATTTGGTGGAAGGCGTAGAGCTTTCTTCGCCTGATGGTTTGAACATTCTTCGTCACTCGGCAGCGCACGTTCTCGCACAAGCCGTTCAAAACGTTAACCCAGAAGCCAAGTTGGGAATCGGGCCTCCAATCAAAGACGGCTTCTACTATGACTTCGATGTAGCAGAGCCATTCACTCCAGAAGATCTGCGAAAGCTCGAAAAAGAAATGGACCGCATCATCCGAGCCGGTCAGCGTTTCGTTCGAAGAGTTACTAATGATGCGGATGCCCGCGTTGAACTTAGTGCTGAGCCCTACAAGCTGGAACTTATTGGTTTGAAGGGGTCCGATGCAGTTGGTGATGGCGCGGCTGAGGTCGGTGCTGGTGAACTCACCATTTACGACAACGTGAATCCACAGACTGGGGAAACTGTTTGGAAGGATCTCTGTAGAGGTCCACACCTTCCAAACACCCGCATGATTGGTAACGCGTACTCTCTTATGCGCTCCGCTGCCGCTTACTGGCGAGGTAACGAAGCCAACAAGCAGCTACAGCGCGTATACGGTACTGCCTGGCCAACCAAAGATGAGCTCAAGGCGCACCTAGAGCGTCTTGAAGAGGCTGCCAAGCGCGACCATCGCCGAATTGGTGCTGAGTTGGACCTATTCTCGTTCCCTGAAGAAATCGGTTCAGGTCTGGCGGTATTCCATCCGAAGGGCGGAATCATCCGTCGAGTGATGGAAGACTACAGCCGCAAGCGCCACGAGGAAAACGGTTACGATTTCGTTTACTCTCCGCACATCACAAAGTCGAACCTGTTCGAGACTTCCGGTCACCTCGCTTGGTATGCAGACGGCATGTTCCCGCCAATGAAGCTTGATGAAGAAGTGGACGAGAACGGTATCGTGCGAAAGCAGGGCCAGGACTATTACCTGAAGCCAATGAACTGCCCATTCCACATTCTGGTTTACAAGAGCCAACACCGTTCGTATCGCGATCTTCCGCTACGCATGTTCGAATTCGGAACTGTTTACCGCTACGAGAAGAGCGGTGTAGTTCACGGTCTAACGCGTGTTCGCGGATTAACGCAGGACGACGCGCACCTATTCGTGACCCAGGAAAACATGGAGCAAGAACTTACCGACGTCATCGGCTTCGTGCTTGGTCTACTTCGCGACTACGGTTTGACCGATTTCTATCTGGAGCTTTCCACCCGCGAAGAGGGGAACCCCAAGTTTGTGGGTTCTGACGAGATTTGGGAACGGGCGACTGGAACACTCTCTCGAGTAGCAGAGGCCACCGGGCTGGAGCTCGTTCCAGATCCTGGAGGTGCAGCGTTCTATGGACCGAAGATTTCGGTTCAGGCACGCGATGCGATTGGTCGCACCTGGCAGATGTCTACAATTCAGCTGGACTTTAACCTGCCAGAGCGTTTCGACCTCGAGTACACAGCTGCCGATGGCACTGCCAAGCGTCCGGTGATGATTCACCGAGCGCTTTTTGGCTCGATCGAAAGATTCTTCGGTGTTCTAACCGAGCACTATGCCGGGCATTTCCCTCCGTGGTTGGCGCCAGTTCAGGTTGTAGGTATTCCAATTGCTGATGAATACAGCGAATACATGCACTCCATCGCGTCGCAGCTACGGGGTCGCGGGGTTCGGGTCACCGTTGATGACTCTGACGACCGTATGCAGAAGAAGATTCGAAACCACACTAAGGATCGCGTTCCATTCATGCTGATTGCCGGTGAAGAAGACCGAGCTGCCGGTGCAGTTTCGTTCAGGTTCCGCGACGGTAGTCAAGAAAACGGTATACCGGTTGACGAAGCGGTGTCCCGAATCATTTCAGCTATTGAAAACAAGGAACAGGTTTAATGACCGACGAGCGTTTGGAGCATGCGGCTGATTTTGCCGCAACTCCAGACGCGTTTCAAAGGCTCTGGACCCCACATCGTTTGGTTTACATCCAACACGGACAGCAACCTTCGGAAGACAAGTGCCCGTTCTGCATTGGTCCTTCAATGTCTGACGAACAGTCACTGATTGTTTATCGCGGAAAGACTGCCTACGTTTTACTAAACCTTTTCCCATATAACTCCGGTCACCTGCTGGTCTGCCCATACCGCCACATACCAACATATGACCTGGCTACCGCCGAAGAGGTTGCAGAAATTGGGCTCTTGACCCAACAGGCGATGGCAACTTTGTCCAAGGTTTCTAAGGCGCATGGATTCAACATTGGCATGAACCAGGGCGAGGTCGCCGGTGCCGGAATCGCGGGCCACTTACATCAGCACATTGTTCCGCGTTGGCGAAATGACGCTAATTTCTTCCCGATCATCGCCGAAACCAAAGCTCTTCCTAAGTTGCTTAGTCAAGTTCGCGACGAGATTGCAGGCGGCTGGGTGGAGTAACTCTCCGTAAAGTTTCAGCACCGCTCGCTTTACCCATTTAGACTTGAGGGCATGAGCGAAATTTCAAAGCCAGAAGTAGGAACCCCACTAGTTAAGCGCGGCCTTGCCGAGATGCTAAAGGGTGGCGTCATCATGGACGTCGTAACCCCGGAACAGGCAAAGATCGCTGAGGATGCCGGTGCCGTGGCAGTAATGGCGCTGGAGCGCGTCCCAGCGGATATTCGTGCCCAGGGTGGCGTCTCGCGTATGTCTGACCCAGACATGATTGATGGAATCATTGAGGCCGTATCAATCCCAGTTATGGCCAAGGCACGCATCGGTCACTTCGTTGAAGCACAGATTCTTCAGTCATTGGGCGTAGATTACATCGACGAATCAGAGGTTCTAAGCCCAGCCGACTATGTAAACCACATTGACAAGTGGAACTTCAACGTTCCTTTTGTGTGTGGAGCCACCAACCTTGGTGAGGCGCTTCGACGCATCACCGAAGGTGCAGCGATGATTCGTTCAAAGGGTGAAGCCGGTACCGGCGACGTATCCGAGGCCATGAAGCACATTCGCACCATCTCGGGCGAGATCCGTGCTCTTGCAGCCAAGAGTGAAGATGAGCTTTACGTTGCCGCCAAGGAGCTACAGGCTCCTTACCAGCTGGTTCACGAGGTTGCTCGTACCGGCAAGCTACCTGTGGTTATGTTTGTGGCCGGTGGAGTTGCAACTCCTGCCGACGCCGCACTGATGATGCAGATGGGCGCAGACGGCGTATTCGTAGGCTCTGGAATCTTCAAGTCGGGTAACCCTGCAGCGCGCGCCAAGGCTATCGTCAAGGCAACCACGTTCTACAACGACCCTGCAGTACTTGCCGAGGTTAGCCGCGGTCTAGGTGAAGCTATGGTCGGAATCAACGTGAGCGATCTTCCCGCCCCACACCGTTTGGCTGAACGCGGCTGGTAGCAATGAAGCCAGTAGGCGTGCTTAGCCTGCAGGGTGACTTTCGCGAGCACCTGCAGGCTTTTAGTCGTCTCGGCATAGGCGCAATCCCTGTAAAGACTCTGTCTGAATTAGATTCAGTTTCGGGTTTGGTTATACCTGGGGGAGAGTCAACCACCATCGGAAAGCTCGCCAGAATCTTCGGGCTATTCGAACCAATTCAGCGCGCTATCGCTGAAGGACTCCCGGTTTTTGGTACCTGTGCTGGATTAATCATGTTGGCGGATGAAATTACCGACGGCATCGTTGGGCAAGAGACATTTGGCGGACTTGATGCCGTAGTTCAGCGAAATGCCTTCGGTAACCAGCTTGATTCGTTCGAAGTTGACTTGGAATTTTCTGGTGTGTCTGGTTTAGTGCATGCCGCCTTTATTCGCGCCCCACT
>JBDKLJ010000012.1:0-20489 GCA_039806025.1 Actinomycetota bacterium
CCGGCGTAGTCGGCAAGGGCCTGGCGTAGAGTCTTTCGGCGCTGCGAGAACGCGCCATCGATCACCTTGAAAGTTTCTAGGCGGAGAGTCTCGTCGCCGATTGGAGTGGCACGACGCTCAAAGTAAACCAGCGACGAATCTACGTTCGGAATCGGCCAAAAAATATTGCGGCTCACATTACCGGCCAGGTTGCTCTCGGCAAACCAGGCTAACTTCGCACTCGGACTTCCATAAATCTTTGAACCAGGTTTCGCGGCTAAGCGATGTGCGACCTCAGATTGAACCAACACCAAACCCTTGCGAAGACTTCGGAAGGTCTCGATGAAGTGCAGGAGTACGGGAACGGAAATGTTGTAAGGCAAATTGGCAACCAGGGCATCTGGCTCGACTGGAAGTTCCGTCACCTTCAAGGCATCGTTTGCGACGAGTGAAAAGTCTTTGCCAGGTGCTCGCAAAGCGACCGTGTTCTCGATTGCGGCAGCCATCTTCGGGTCAATCTCAACCGCGATCACCTTTTTGGCAACCTCAAGTAACCCGAGAGTCAAAGAACCAAGACCCGGGCCGATCTCAACTACGGTTTCGGATCCATCCAGGTGCGCGGCAGCCACAATCTTGCGAATCGTGTTTGGGTCGGTCACAAAGTTTTGGCCAAGCTTCTTGGTTGGAGTGACATCGAGACTCTCCGCGAGTTTACGAATGTCGGCACCACCTAGAAGTTCGACCATTAGTTACTCCACGAACCGTAAACGGTTTCGGTGTTCGCTGCTAGCTGCGCAGAAAGTTCGTTCACGTCGACAAGGCGTACCTCAGCCATTTTGCGAACCGTCACCGGCACCAGATAGCTGGCATTTGGGCGGCCGCGGAAAGGTTCAGGGCTTAGGAAAGGTGCATCGGTTTCAACCAGGATGAGCTCTTTCGGGGCCATGGCGAGCGAATTACGAAGATGCTCGTTGCGCTTGATCGTGATATTGCCGGCAAACGACATGTACCAGCCGTTTTCGATGCAAATCTTGGCCAGGTCGGTGTCTCCCGAATAGCAGTGAAAAACCACCTTTTCCGGAGCGCCAACTCGTAACAGCGTCTCCACAACTTGCTGGTGAGCCTCACGGTCGTGAATCATCAGCGCGATGTCATTTTCTTTAGCGATGCGAATGTGCTCTTCAAAAGAGTGCTGCTGCAACTTCAGAGAATCTTCGCCCTCGGTTCTAAAAAAGTCGAGGCCGGTCTCTCCGATGGCACGGACGCGCGGCTGGGTTGCCAATTCGGCAATCTCGGCAATTGCGGCATCCAGGTTGGCAAGGTTTCCGTACTCGGGCGCTTCGTTTGGGTGAAGGGCTACGGCCGCTAAAACACGCTCATCCTTGGCGGCCAGTTCGGCTGACCACTTCGAAGTGGCAAGGGTCACGCCAACCTGAACCACGCCTTTGATGCCAACCGCGGCGGCTCTGCGAAGTTGCTCTTCGGTGCTAATCGCTTCGTCGCCGTAGGCAATGTCGAAGTGGGTGTGGTTGTCGTAACAGGCAACCTCGAGCGGCTCCGGAAGTGGCGGATAGCTGCTCAAATTACTTACCTTCGGTCTCGGTTTCGATGCGAGGGAACAGTGGCTCAAGTTCACCGATCTTGGTGCCGGCGGCAAGTACACCCCAGGTGCCAGCGGTCTCGAGCAGTGCGTCATCAAGTGAGCCGAGCGAACCACCGGTTACGGCAGCCCAGAGCTTGGCGGTTGCCTTCGGGGTGACCGGAGCGAGCAGAATCGAAAGCGCACGAAGGCCTTCCGCGCACACGTAAAGAACTGTGCCGAGACGTTCACGCTTTGCTTCGTCCTTCGCAAGCACCCATGGCTCGGTGACGGTGATGTAGTTGTTTAGTGCATCGACCAAAGTCCAGATGCTCGAAATTGCGTCTTGGATTGCAACCTTTTCAATTGCTTCATCTGCGTCTTTGGCGGCCTTAGCGGCGGTTTCAATAACCTCTCGGTCTTCGTCGTGGTATTCGCCAGCAGCTGGGACGACGCCGTCGAAGTAACGACCAATCATCGCGAGCGAACGCGAGGCGAGGTTACCGAAACCGTTTGCAAGCTCGGCCTGGTATCGAGCGGAAAGGTCTTCCCACGAGAACGAACCGTCTTGACCGAAGGCAATCGCCTTCATGAAGTAGTAGCGGAAGGCATCGGAACCGAAAGTTTCGGTGATCTGCTCAGGGGCAATACCGGTGAGCTTCGACTTAGACATCTTCTCGCCACCAACCAGCAACCAACCGTGTCCGAACACCTGTCCAGGCACTGGCAGACCGGCAGCCATGAGCATCGCTGGCCAAATGACCGCGTGGAAACGAAGGATGTCTTTACCGACAACCTGCAGGCTGGCTGGCCAGAGCGACTGGAACTTGGCTTCATCCTCGCCGTAACCGATCGCCGTGATGTAGTTCAGAAGGGCATCGAACCACACATAGGTGATGTGGCTGTCGTCCCAAGGAATGTCGATACCCCAATCGAACTTTTCCTTCGAACGAGAAATCGATAGATCGTCTAGTCCGCGACGGACGAACGAAACAACTTCATTACGTGCCGAATCAGGCTGGATAAAATCCGGACGACTGGCGTAGAGGTCAAGCAGCGGCTCTTGGAATTCGCTGAGCTTGAAGAAGTAGTTGGTTTCCTTGAGCTTCTCAACCGGCTTCGAGTGAATGGCGCAGACATACTGACCTTCGAAGGCGCCCTCGCCCTCAACCAGGTCGGCTTCGGTTTTGTATTCCTCGCAACCAACGCAGTAGTTACCCTCATACGAGCCCTGGTAGATAAAACCGGTGTCGTAAAGATGCTGCAGGAACTTCTGCACGTTCTTTTCGTGACGAGGCTCGGTGGTGCGAATGAAGTCAGAGTTGCGAATGTCGATGGTGTCTAGAAGTGGCAGCCAAGCTTCGGCAACCAGTTTGTCTGCCCAGTCTTTTGGAGAAGTGTTGTTGGTGGCTGCGGTACGCAGAATCTTCTCGCCGTGCTCATCGGTTCCGGTGAGCATGAATGCCTTTTCTCCACGCTGAGCGTGCCAGCGAGTAACAACATCGGTGGCGACTTCCGTGTAGGCGTGTCCGATGTGCGGAGCATCATTCACATAAAAGATAGGCGTCGTTGAATAGAACGACTTTTCCTGGGAGTTAGGCATTCTTCTATCTTAAGCGCGGGCGTCCAGGCTTGCTTGATACAGTTCCGACTTCGAGACACCGTAGGCGCCGGCGATCTCGGCTACCGCTTGCTTCAGGCCGGTTTCGGCGGCCAGTTTCAAAACGTTTGGAACCAGACTCTCTATGGAAACCTCGACCGCTTCGCTTCCTGAAATCACCAGGACCATTTCGCCTTTAGGCTCACCCTTCGCCCAGTCAATTAGCTCGGAAAGCGACCCGCGAATAGTCTGTTCATATTTTTTGGTGAGCTCTCGGCTGACCGAAGCCTTGCGATCACCACCTAGGACCGCCGCCGCGTCTTCCAGGCTTTCCAAGATTCGGTGCGGTGCCTCGAAGAACACCATCGTTCTGCGCTCGGTGAGCAACTCGGTGAAAATCTTTTTGCGTTCACCCGTCTTGCGCGGAAGAAATCCCTCAAAGCTGAAGCGATCGGTGGCAAGCCCCGACACCGCGAGCGCCGAAATTACGGCCGATGGCCCTGGGATGACGGTCACATCGAGGCCCGCTGCAGTCGCCGCTCGAACCAACTGGAAGCCAGGGTCGCTAACGGTTGGCATACCAGCGTCGCTAACTACCAGCAGGTCTTCCTCGGTTGCCAAAGCCACCAGCTGCTCTAGTCTGGAGCCCTCGTTCTGCTCGTTCAGGCTAAATAGCTTGGCATTTAGGTGAATTCCTAGCGCCTGGGCAAGCTTCAGTGTCGTTCGGGTGTCTTCCGCAGCGATGAACTTGGCGTTTTCCAAGGCCTCCACCAAACGAGGAGAAGCATCGGCAAGATTACCAATCGGGGTTGCGGCAAGAATGATCACCCTTGTATTTTCACAAATAGCATTGGCTTGTGCGTCTGATTCAGTTGTTTAGGTCCGTTTCGGATCGGTTCGGGGTTTATCCCGTACTTGTTCTGGCCGCACTTTTGCGACTCGCAAACCTCGGATACCCAAAGTCACTGGTGTTCGATGAAACCTATTACGTTAAAGACGCCTACACGCTATGGCAAGCCGGCCATGAACTTCAGTGGACGAAGGGCGCCAACGAAAAATTTATTAGCGGCGATTTTTCGGGGCACACCGATGTAGCCGAATTTGTAGTTCACTCCCCTCTGGGTAAGTGGCTAATCGGTCTAGGCATGCAGGTCTTTGGGTCAACTAACCCAATCGGTTGGAGAATTGTTCCGGCCCTGGCTGGTATCGCTTCGGTTGGTTTGCTTTACCTAATAGCTTTGAAGCTTTTCGGCTCCAAACGCTGGGCGTTAGTTCCAGCTTTCCTTTTGGCGATTGACGGTCAGGCGATTGTCATCTCAAGAACCGCGATCCTCGATGGTCTAGTCGCATTTTTCATCCTGCTCGGATTCTGGATTTTCCTCAAAGCCTTGAACCACGAAAAACCTTGGAAACTTTTTTTGCTGCTCGGAGCTGTGTTCGGCGCTGGCGCTGGCATTAAATGGACGGCAGTGGTTTTCTTCGCAGTGTTCATCGGCTACTACCTTCTGCACGTTGGGTTCAGACGGTTTTGGGTTGCACTGGTTTCACTGCCAGCACTCGGCCTCACTTACCTGGCCACCTGGACCGGTTGGTTTGTCACCAAAGGGTGGGGTTATCGCGAGGACGACGTCCTTGGTGGTTTTATCGAGTACCACCGCCAAATGTGGCAATTCCATTCGACGCTAGCCAGCCCACACCCTTATAAATCTTCAGCGATTACATGGCTTGCCGATATCCGCCCAACCTCATTCTTCTGGGAATCCAAAGACGGATTCGCAACCGCCATTAATCCAATCGGAAACCCGGTGTTGTGGTGGGGCGGGATCGTGGCCCTCGGTTTCTTGGTTTCGTGGTTCTTCAGAAACCGCGACAAACTGAGCGTTTTGGTGCTGACCGGCTATCTGGCAGGCTGGGTGCCCTGGCTCATCTACTCAGAGCGAACGGCATTCCAGTTCTACTCGGTAGCCTTTGAGCCGTGGATTGCTCTGGCGATCACCTTGATGGCCATCCGTTATCGCAAGCAAAAACTGGTCGTTTACTCTGGTGTTACTGCCCTGGCTTTCACCGTATTCTTCCTGCCGCTCTATCTTGCAATAAGCGCACCGCTTTGGGTCTGGCAGATTCACATGTGGCTACCGTCTTGGATTTAGCCCGAGTAGGCTTGGTGGGTTATGCCTAGTTACAACGCTGTTCTGAGCCGACCAGGAGTCACCCGAGTGATGGGGACTCAGCTACTGGCACGCTTCGCATTCGGCATGATGAGCCTGGCTATCGTGCTTCACATCGAATCAATTTATGGCAACTACACGATCGCCGGTATCGCCCTGGGAGCCGAGACCATCGGTGCCGCAATCAGTGGGCCAATTCTGGCCAGAAGGCTTAGTGGATGGGGTCCCACGAGAGTAATCACCACGGCTGCAACAATCAGTTCTCTGGCTCTGGTATTCATCGCCTTCTTCCGCGGGCCGGAAATCTTCCCGGTTATCGCCTGTGCCGTGGTTGGTTTTAGCTCACCGCCAATCCAACAGGTAGCCCGAGCTGTTTACCCGAGTCTGATCACAAAAAACCAGACGGCACACCTCTTTTCGCTTGATGCAACCCTTCAGGAAATTCTCTGGGTGATTGGCCCGGTATTGGCCACCATGATTTCAGCCACCTACTCCACGACCGCAGCGGTCACCGTCATGGCCACGGTTCAACTACTCGGAACCTACCTTTTCGCTCGCAATCCAGAAATTGCCGGAATGAATATTCCGAAGAGCAAGCGCAGACTCGGTGGAGTTTTGCGCAAACCAATTGCAATTGCATCGGTACTAATCAACAGCATGTTGGTGGGCAGCTTCGGTGCCGCCGATGTTGGAACTGTTGCAGTTCTGGGCATGCGCGACTCTGGTATCGTCATCGCCGTGCTCTCGGTTGGATCAATGGTTGGCGGATTCGCTTTCGGGCACCGCGCAAAAACCAAGTGGGCGCTCGTGAAATTCCTGAGCGTGACGCTGATTGGTTTCGCCTGCGTTTTTATTAATCCAACCGACCTGGTCTGGATCACAATCTGCTGGTTCGTCGTCGGTATCGGTGTGGCACCTTCTTTTGCAACCATCGCCAGTATGATTGCCCTCACTTTCAACCAGGCCGATAGCGCCGAAGCATACGGCTGGAACAACACCGCCCAGCTTCTCGGCTATTCGCTTGGCGCTGCGGTAGCGGGCATCCTGATCGACCACGTTTCGCCTGCGGCTGCTTGGTGGGTAACCGGAGCAACCGCTTTCCTTGCCGCTGCCTCGGCCCTTGCCACGGTTCGCTTTAACCCACCGCTCAACCAGAAGGATGCCTAATGCCAATCTTCGCCGTTACCTACAAATACATCGATGACCCAGAACTAATCAACCAAATTCGGCCACCACACAGAGTTTGGCTGAGAGAACTACTAGACCAAGACATCCTCCTGGTGAGCGGCCCGATGGTAAACCGCGCCGCTTCGCTCCTAGTGTTTCGCGGAGAAACGGTTGAAGAGCTTAGTACGCTGCTCGATAACGATCCGCTAGAGGTAGCTGGTGTGATCGAAGAGAGAATCATCGAAGAATGGAATACCGTCTTCGGCCCTTGGAGTTAGTAACTACATGAAGCTCACAATGAACAACGGAAACGCCATTGACCAACTCGGCCTCGGTGTCTACAAGGTAGCCCAGAACGAAGCGGTACAACTAATGCGAGAAGCAATCGAGGTTGGTTACCGTCGAATCGACACCGCCGCCCTCTACGGCAATGAAGCAGAGGTTGGTCAGGGCATCCGCGAATCGGGCATTGACCGTAGCGAAGTGTTCGTAACTACCAAAATCTGGAATGACCGACAGGGCTATGACGAATCGATTCGTGCCATCAACGACTCACTAGGACGACTAGACCTGGAATACATCGACCTGCTCCTTATTCACTGGCCATGTCCAGCTAAAGACCTCTACCTAGAGACCTGGAAAGCTTTCGAAAAGGTTTACGAGCAAGGCCTGGTCAAGAACATTGGAGTAAGCAACTTCCAACCAAGCCATCTTGAACGCCTGGTTGCAAGCGCAGACATCAAACCGGTGGTCAATCAGGTAGAGCTTCACCCGTTTTTCCAACAGAACGAAGTTAGGGCAGCAAACGAAAAACACGGCGTTCTCACCGAAGCTTGGTCTCCGCTAGCCCGAGCGGGTCACAACAAGAACGATGTACTGGTTCGAATTTCAGAAACCATCGGAAAGACTGTAAGCCAAGTGATTATTCGCTGGCACCTTCAAATGGGTAATCTCGTGATCCCGAAGACCGTGCATAAAGCACGTCTGATTGAAAACTTCGACGTCTTCGATTTCGAACTCAGCGAAACCGAAATGATTTCCATCGCTTCGCTAGACTCTGGGATGCGCCTAGGGCCTAACCCAGACGAATTGAACTAGAAGTGCGCGTCTTAATTTCCGGAGCCAGCGGGCTTGTTGGAACCGAACTTCGAAAACAATTTGCAGCACTCGGCCACGAAACCGTCGCACTCGGACGAGGTGAAAAACTTACCGGTGAACGGATGTCTACTTTCGATGCCGTGGTCAACTTAGCCGGGGCAACCACAGGCAAAATCCCTTGGACTAAAAAGTACAAGGACGAACTAATTTCCTCGAGGCTTGAAACAACTCGCAACATCGTTGACGCCGTCAACGCGGCGAAGAAAAAACCAAAGGTCTTAGTAAGCGGTTCGGCTTCTGGATTTTACGGCGACACCGGAACCGAGGCCGCCACAGAAGAGACCTCAAAGGGCACGGGATTCCTTTCAGACCTAGCCGCCAAATGGGAAGCCATCGCCAAAGAAGCGAATACGCGAGTAGTGCTGGTGCGCACCACGATGGTGATGAGCCGCCAACTCGGAGCACTTGGAAAACTTCTGCCACTGATCAAGCTAGGAATTGGTGGTCCTTTAGGTTCGGGTAAACAGTGGTGGGCTTGGATCTCGCTAAAGGATGAAGCCAGGGCGATTATTCACCTAATCGAAAACACCGACGCTCAAGGCGCCTACAACCTAACCGCACCGCAACATGCAACCTGTACCGAAATCGTTCGCGGCCTAGGTAAGGCTCTTGGAAGACCAACCATCCTTCAGGTTCCTTCGTTTGCAATGCGCTTACTGATCGGCGAGGCCGCCGATGAGTTGCTCCTGTGTAACCAGAAAATGACCGCGGACAAACTTCTGGCAACCGGATTCAAGTTTGAACATCCAACCCTGCAGTCTGCCATCGACTACGTGGTAGCAAAAAACCCCGCCGATTAGTTCGACGGGGTTTCTTTAGCTAAAAGATTTACTTCTTCTTAGGAGCAGCCTTCTTTGCAGCAGGCTTCTTAGCGGCAGGCTTTGCAGCAGCCTTAGGAGCGGCCTTCTTAGCAGCTGGCTTAGCAGCAGCCTTAGGTGCAGCCTTCTTAGCAGCTGGCTTAGCGGCAGGCTTCTTAGCAGCAGGCTTAGCAGCAGCCTTAGGTGCAGCCTTCTTAGCAGCAGGCTTCTTAGCAGCAGGCTTTACAGCTGCAGCTGCCTTCTTCTCTACGGTCTCAGCAGCCTTTACTACCTTCTTAGCAGCAGTGTTGGTTGCCTTGTTGACCTTAGCAGCTACCTTTGGAGCAGCCTTCGAAACAGCCTTAGCGCCCTTGGTTACAGCCTTAGCGCCGTCCTTGACGGTCTTGGTAGCGGCCTTCTCAACCTTCTTAACGGTCTTGGTAGCGGCCTTCTCAACCTTTGCGTAAGTCTTACCGGCAGCCTTGGCTGCGTCCTTTGCTAGGTCTTCAGCTTCGTCCTTGATGTCTTCAATGGCAGCGTTTGCAGCCTTCGCGACGTCCTTTGCATTCTTGTCAAGAACCTTCTTGACGCGATCTAAAATTCCCAAAATAACTCCTCGATGTACTGGGGATGTTGCAACTAAAAGGTTACCCGAGCGGAAAGAAAAAATAGGTAGCAACCTACCGATGACGTAACTATCCGACGTGGCGGCGACGGCGCATGATTTCATCGATGCTGTCGATTTTTGGTGCTTCTGGTTCTGCCGAGATTTCTACAACCTCTGCGAGTTCAACAATTTCGATGGCGCCAGTTTTTAGATAGGTCTGACCAGGAACTTCTACAGGCTTGAAGTCGTTGTTCTTCTGAGTTAGGTCAGCTCGCTTAATAACCGGTGCCACGGGAGTTGAAAGCGGTACCTGTCTCACCGTTGCAGAAGCAAGAAGAGCTTTGTATTTCTTGTTGAGCGAGACCGTTGCAGCGACGCTGAGAACGGTAGCCGCGAGAGCAACTAGACCGGAGACCAGTGAACGGCCCGTTGCAACAAAATCTAAGGTCGCAAAAATTGTGAAGATAGCGCCCACCGAAGAAACAGTGGCAAACGTTGCCCGGCCACGTTTGACAGCAATCGCTCTCGTGGCTTTCTCGCCGAGGTGGCTCTTGGCGATCTCGCGACCTCGTTCGAGTTGTACCCGCTCTTGAACCTTGAGTTCGTCGCGCTTCATGAAAGATGGGAGGAATACTAAAAACCAGATAGCGGCGATGACTACCATCGCTAGGCCACTGGAAGGAATATTCATATATCAACGATATGAAATAGTTTCGCCGAAACGGATATTTACGAGGGTGTGTTTAATCTCTGCAATATTCCACGGGGCACTTCCTCGGCGGTTACCGCAAAAACTAAGTGGTCGCTCCAGGCGTTATTGATGTGAATGAAGTTTTTCTTGGTGCCTTCCAAGCGCATTCCAAGTTTTTCCACCACGCGAAGACTGGCTTCATTCTCCGGCTTGATGTCGATTTCGATGCGGTGCAGACCCAGTGCTGAAAATGCGTAATCAATTGCCAGCGCCACAGCTGTTGGCGTGATGCCTCGCCCAGCGTATTCAGGATCAATCCAATAGCCGATAAAAGCGCCGAGCACGGAGCCGTAGAGAATGTTTGAGATGTTCAGTTGCCCCACCAAACGACCCTCAAATTCGATTACGAACGGAATGCAGGTTTCTTCGTCCAGTTGCCTGAGCAATGACCGGATTGAACCCTTGAAGTCGATGTTCATCGGGCCGCTCGGATTTGTGGCTTCCCACTTGCGAAACCAGTCGCGATTGCGAAGTTGAATGCCCTCGATTGTTTTCCAATCGCGCATTCGAATCACTCGAATGCTGACCGGACCCGAGGATAGAGCGAAAGTGTTGAACACGATGGCAAGATTAGTCGCATGAGCACTAGCAGCCAAACCGAACAGAAACAGCGACTACGTCGCGCCGCACTCGATGGCCGCAAGTCGGGGCACAAGTGCTCACACGCTCACTCACAGCTTCTAATTGACCTCGCCTGGGAGCAGAGGGTAAAAACCGTTGCGTGCTTCATTTCATTCGGAGATGAACCAAACACGAATGTTTTCCTAAAACACTGCCAACTCGATGAAAAAATCATTCTCTACGTGCCAAGAGTGACCGGAGAGGATTTGGAGTGGGTGGTCTTCGATGAGGAGCAGATCCGCCACCCATTGGGTATGGCTGAACCCGTAGGTAATGCCGTTGAACTTGAATCCGTGGACTTGATGGTTGTGCCTGCCCTGGCCGCCGACCGACACGGTCGGCGTTTGGGCAGAGGCAAAGGTTTCTACGACCGAGCACTGGCCGGGATCTCGGCGAAGCTAACGGTTGCAGTGATCCACGACGACGAGTTGGTTGATCGGGTTCCTGTCGAGGATCACGATAAGTCCGTCGAAGTGGTTTGCACCTGTAGCGAACTTATTTTTATCAACCGTTAAAATTGACATCTAATGCCTATCTATTCATACCTCTGCAAGTCTTGCGAGCACGCCTTCGATATTGAACAGGCGATTGCTGATGAAGCTCTAACCAAATGCCCTGAATGCGGTGGCGAATTGCGCAAAGTGTTCGGCCAGGTTGGGGTCACGTTCAAAGGCACAGGCTTTTACCGCAACGATTCGGGTTCGGCGCCAAAAGGCGATTAGCCCCAGTGTGGCGGTTTGTTCTCTTTGAGGGAACGGTCGTTGCTGGTTAGACCCTCGCCCCATGCAGCATCGGTTTCATCGAAACTTGGTTCATCGAAAAGAGTTTGAGACTTCTTAGAGATTTGCATCCCCAGTTGGTCACCAATTCTCACAGCAAGACCTTGAGGGTCAGAGAAGACCTCAAGAGCATGGATGCGAATTGTGGTCCAACCCATGCCGGCCAACAGTGCCGGACGCAGCCTTACCTTCTCGGATAGGTCATCGCCAATTAAGTTCCAATCGGGCAAGATCACGGCGGACTTGCTTCCAAAAGAAGCGACCATTGGAATGCGAGGCGTGTATCCGATGGTCACATGAGCTCCAAGCTTTCGAAGGCGAAGAGCGAGGTCGCTAAGCATGGGGTCGCTGTCTATTTCTGAGTCAACCGGCATAGGCGCGGTGGCGTATTTGAACAACTTGGCAAACTGTTTTGCAGCGTTGACCGGCTCCTGAGGAAGCTTGTCGGCGGGGATAGCGGTCACAACCGTGAGCGATTTGCGTGCGCTAACCAGAAGATTAGCGAGTGTCCTTCTGCCACTGCTTTCGCTCAGTTGGCCCAAAGAATTGGATGCGAATCCGCTCGATGTGACTCCAAACCCTGGGCTAAAGACGACTCGGTCAGCTACCCGATGGGAAAGGCGATTCAATGTTGCCACTTCAAACTTTTCATCTCCGTGGGCGTCGAAGAACTGCTTTAGCGCAGGAAGTTCAAGTACCTTTTCATCGAGCGAACTTTGCAGGCGCTCGGCATGTAGGTCTGATGCCGTCACCAACATCAGTGAGTCTTCCGGATGGTTAGCGGCATGCTGAAGGACGGTTTTTACAGCCTCTTCTAATTCTTGATCCGGTGACTCGGCCATGGCATCGGAAGTAGCGGTTTTGGAGCGAACCTGGTGAAGTTCAAAATTGCTCTTGCCCGCGTATTCACCTGCGGTCGGTTCGAAAATTATTCGATTCTGGTAGAACTCTCGATTGATCAGACTGCCAAGTGTCTGCCCGGTTGGTCGCCAGTTCTTGCGCATTGACTCCACCCCGAAGATTCGCGCAACCAAATCAAAGGCGGATTCAGATGTGGCTTCCAGTTTGGTTGGGCGTTCGCTTGCTTCAAGCTCGAAACCGATAGGTGCCGCAATCGCGCTGTCGCCAAAGGCTACAACCTGAGACACCCGACCCAGGGCGCTTAGGTTTTCACCAATGGTGGTACCCGATGCGTCGAGGATAAGTGCAGTGTCAAATTTTTGACCATCGGCCAAAAGGTTCGGTAGCTCGTAAGGAGAAGCTGCAATTGCAGCTAATAGATAACCACTTAGACGCGGAGCAGCATCAAACACAGCCCGAACGGTCGCATCACGGGTCTTCAAAACCTCTTTGAGAGCCTGACCTTCGCTTGGGTTCGCTTCCAGCGACTCACGCCAATGGTGTGCCTGCAACTGATTGAATGCCGTCACACCGTTGTTAATCAGGTCTCGGTCAGCTCCAACGAAATCTTCCTCGATGGCTTCGATTTGCTCTGATGAGTAATTCGCGAGACTCGGTGTGTCCATTAGAGCAATCTCAAAAGCCGACTGCCACCACACCTGATCAAACTGCGAAGCAAGATGATCTTTGGCCACGTGAATCTTCGCGAAATCCTCGAAGACTGAATCTAAACCGGCAGCGGTGAGTTCGGTGCGAATTACAGCCTTGGCGCTCAAGTCCTTTAGAGTCGCACCCGTTTCAGCAAGATTGGAAAGCGCTTTTTCAAAATCATCCAGTTTCAGAGCCGGAAGTTTTTCAGCCAGTGTCGGCGCCAAATGCACCTGAATTCTGGCCAACTCGGTGGCTAAATTGCGATACAGAACCAAAGCATCACTTGCACCGGAAACCACAGATGGGCGAGCGTCGTCGTTTGAAAAGCCTGCCCAACTCGCTCCCTGGGCTTTGATTTCAACCAGAGCAGAATTCAAATCACCAACCGAGACACCAGGGCGCAAATATTCTTTGGCGAGCTTCTTCAGTCGACGACGATTTGATCCGGAAATCTGGCCACCAAACTTGCGTGGACTCGTGGCTTCGATCAGTTCGGTTACATCAACGTCGAAAACCTCCGGAACAAACCGATCGAGGGTTCGAGCGACACTAACCATGAGCGCGAGGTACTCACCGAGTTCTTCAAAACTGGTTGGCATCTTAAAGTTCGCCTGCACGATAATCTCGGTAACCTTGGCATCCAGCGCCGGAAATTGATGGTGCGCCAAATCGGAAGCCAGCAACAGAAGTTCCTCTGCTTGGTCAGAGTTGTCGAAACGGGAATCGAACCAAAAGCTATCCTCCGGTCCAACCTGGAACATCCCCTGAGCTTCTGCACGCTCGAGAAGCTCGATTGCTTGCGAACGATCTTTGGTGGCCAGCAAGGTATTGAACGAAATCCGTGCGGTACTGGTTGGGGCATTCGGCATCGAAGCCAGACCGGCTAAAGCTTCCAAGATTTCCATTGGCGTGAAGCCAAGCGAATCGCTCTTAGTGTGAAGGAGGTTCAGGTAGTCGCCTAGATGCTTGGCAGTGGCCTCACGCTTCACCCCAGCCGTCACTAGGTCTACCTCGCCTGCCTTTTCATAACGAGCAATCGCACCGACCACGTCCAACCAGAACGAGGACGAGCGAACCATCAATCCCGCGAGATTGCTTGAAGCAAGTCGTTCGGCCAACTCATTTATCGTTTGACGTCGCGGAGTAACCACCAAGACCTTTTTGCCATCGTGCACGAGACCTGCGAGTGTGTTCACGACGGTTTGGGTGTAGCCGGACCCTGGTAGCGTTTCCACAGCAAAGGTGTCGCCACGCACTGCTCTGGCCACAATTCGTTTCTGGGTTGCGTCAGCGTCGGCGACCAATCGAGGTTCCGCCAGGCCATCGGGCGATAGTTCCGGAACCTCTGCAACTTCGGCAAGTCTGCGCAGCAGCGTGTTACCGGCAACGTCGATTTCCTGCTCGATTAGCGCCGGCTCGATTGCGAAGTTGCCCACAATCAGCGCTCGCTGAAACTCAACCCTTGAACCTTCATCAAGTTTCTGAGCGATGTGGTCGATGACCGAGATTGGCATGAGATCGATGGCTGAATTTACGAGATCCAAAAGTTTCGCGGTGTCCAGTGCTACCCCGTAGGTGTCAAAGAGGGCCGCAACCAGTGCCGGATTGACGAATGGTTTTCCTGAACGAACCACCTCGAAGTCATCGGTCTTACGAAGAAGATTTATCGGCCAAAGAATTATGGGCAGGTTGTAGTCAAAACCATCTTGTTCTAGGCTCGCTAGCCCACCGACGAGATATCCGGTGTGAATCCCGAAATCTCGCTCATGCACCGTGGTCTTAGCTTTGATGCGGCGGGCCGTGGCAAGCGCCTTTGAAAACGCCAGCGGTTCACGAACGAGATTTGAAAGTAGCGCGGACCCAGTGGAGGTGAACTGCGCAATTCCGTTTGGGTGGGCACGATCCAGATCGATTTGACCGTAGTCGTTTACCTCAAAATTTGTGAGTGGATTAGTCTTACCGATGTCGCGGATTTCTCTAATCCAGGCATCCCAGTTAATTCGCGAAGGCATAGAGTTTGTATCCACCTTCATAGGCTAACTTCCACTTGGGTATATTTGGTTGAAGCATAAGCCCCCGTAGCTCAGTGGATAGAGCAGAGGTTTCCTAAACCTTGTGCGGAAGTTCGATTCTTCTCGGGGGCACAGCGTCTAGGCTGCGGCCGGGTAGTTCAGGAAGTCGTCCCACTCCGGCTCTACTCGATCCGCTCCCCTAATCAGCCAACCCGCTCCGGTTGGCATTTTAGGCGTCCAATGCAGTTGCCAACCGATTTCACTTAGCGACTTATCGCCTTTCTGGTTGTTGCACTTCAGACAGCAGGCAACCAGGTTTTCCCAACTATCAGCACCGCCCTTTGACTTCGGCTGCACGTGATCGACAGTATTTGCCGCTTTGCCGCAGTAGGCGCACTTCCAGCCGTCGCGGCGAAGTACACCCCTTCTGGTTACCGGCACGATTCTCGCCGTCGGAACTCGCACATAGCGGGTCAGCAAGATCACCGAGGGCAGGGAGAAGTGTGCCTTGGCACTGTGGACTTCCAGGTTGCCCGAACCAGCTAGGACGGTTGCCTTCTGATTTAGTACCAAGATCAACGCTCGCTTGAAAGAGACGACTCCGAGTGGCTCGTATCCCGCATTCAAAACCAGCGTTCGCATGTTTCTCCTAACAAAAAACGCGTCATCACGAATGATGACGCGTTTACTTACCTAAGCAGGCTTGAAGATGTATCCGATGTTGCCTTTCGAACATGGTTACTCCTTCAAGCTAATTGAGTTCAGAGTAACCCCGAATCACCGTGCACCTTAGAAACGCAACGATAACGATTTGATTATTTGTAAATGCGTACGAAGACTACTTGACTCGGGGCTAGGAAGATTTCGGCAAGTTTGACCGAGTCACCCGGCTGCGGTGCATGGAACCAGTTCCAGCCACCGGCATAAATGCCCAAGTGAGTGTGGTCTCTAGCAATCACAAGGTCACCCGGCTGTGCATCTTTTTGGCGAATCAATTTACCGCGACGCAACTGTGCACTAACCGAGTGCTCTAGCTTGATCCCGAATTGAGCGTAAACGTAGCGCGAGTAGCCTGAACAGTCGAAACCTGCAGGAGTTGAGCCACCAAATACGTAAGGCACACCGATGTACTTAGCGGCCACCTTGACCACGCCTGCGCTGGTGACCGAATCATAAGGCGGGTTCTTTAGGTAGTCTTCTGCCGAGTAACCGGACCAGCTTCGGTATGTGCCGAGAAGCGAAGCGCGAAGGGTTGCAGCTCCAACTGTCTTGGCGCCGCCGCGATTGGTAATGATCTCCGACTTCAACTGAACTACGGTCAGCCCCTGGGTTTCTTTTGCGATGGCAATGGCGTCTGCCTGATCGATACCTGCAAGTGCGGTAACCTCCGGGCTAAAGGCATAGGCGGGTAGCGCGAAGGTGGCGAATAGACCGGCAGCCACGCTAAAAGTCAGGGTGCTGATCACATTACGACGGAAAGTCTGCTTAGAAATGCCGGTAACGATGCGAGAAGAAAATGAACGTGCCTTACCTTCGGCAACCGACTTTTCAACCTCGAGCATGCGCTGAATACGTTCGGCGCTCTTGGCGGCTTTCGCCTGAGCTCGGGCCGATTTGGCAGCACTTTTCTCAGCGACGTTCTTTTGGTTACGCAATTCCAGCTGCTCAAGGATGTTCACCTTGCCAGCGGCACGTCTGCGTCCACTTGGCTTATCGGCCAAAGTTAACCTCCGTGTTTACGGTCGTCGGACTAATAATTTTACCCGAGAACGCATTTTTAAGCGATTTACGAGAACTTTGAAAAGTCTGAGAATTACTTCTTCACAAAGAAGTGGACAGCCAAATCATGGTCCACAGCCACGCCGTCACTTGCGCCAACGGTCGAAATGAATAATCTCTGCGCGGCGTGTTCAACGTCGATTTTGGCGCCTGGGACGATGCCCAAGGACTTGAGTTGCGCTAAAAACTCTGGGTCGATTTGGACCGGTTCACCGATTCGCACCAAGGTCAAACCTTGCGCAGAGCCGACCGAGCCGAGAGCAGCAATCAGATTCTGATTGTCTTCTGGCAACACTTCAGCAGACTGAACTCCGAGTTCTTCAAGACCCGGAATCGGGTTGCCGTACGGCGAAACGTTCCTGGTTGAAATCAGGTTCAGAATTTTGCGTTCGACTTGTTCACTGATCACGTGCTCCCATCGGCAAGCTTCCTCGTGAACAAATTCCCACTCCAAGCCAATTACATCGGCCAACAATCGTTCCGCTAGTCGGTGCTTTCGCATCACCCGAGTGGCCTGGAGTAGGCCGTCCTCGGTGAGTTCGAGCATACGGTCATCGCGAACCGAAAGCAGGCCATCGCGTTCCATTCGAGCCACAGTTTGAGAAACGGTTGGGCCAGAATGACCGAGTCGCTCGGAGATTCTCGCTCGCAGCGGAACCTGGCCTTCCTCAATCAACTCAAGGACGGTTCGGAGATACATCTCAGTGGTGTCGATTAGATCGTGCACTTCAATCTCCTAATCTGCTTGGTCTTCGTCAAGGATAATTGACGTATGAGCGAAATCATCATTCCTAACAACCTGCTGCCTGCCGACGGTCGATTTGGCTGTGGCCCTTCGAAGGTGCGCCCTGCACAAATTCAGGCCTTCGCAACCGAAGGCGCAGAACTCATGGGAACCTCGCACCGACAGGCACCAGTCAAGCACCTGGTGAAGCGGGTTCAAGAAGGACTGATGGAGCTCTACCACCAGCCTGAGGGTTACGAGATCGTCCTTGGTAATGGTGGATCAACCGCTTTCTGGGACGTCGCCGCATTTTCACTAGCCGAGCGCAAGGCACAGAACCTCGTCCACGGTGAATTTGGAAACAAGTTCGCCAGCGCTCTAACGACTCCTTGGCTCGAGGCGCCAACCGTTCGCGAGGGTCAGCCTGGTTCGCGCATTTGGCTTGAGGCTGAGGCTGGTGTAGACATCTACGCTTACCCGCAGAACGAAACCTCGACCGGTGTTGTGGCTCCGGTGGAGAGAGTTGCCGGTGTCGATGCCGGTGCCCTGTTTATGACCGATGCCACTTCGGCCGCGGGTGGTATCGACTTCAACCCGCTAAACACCGATGTCTACTACTTCGCACCCCAGAAGAACTTCGCTTCGGATGGTGGCCTCTGGTTCGCTCTGATGTCGCCGGCTGCTATTGAACGTACCGAGCGCATCGCGGCAACCGACCGCTACATTCCAGAGTTCCTTAGCTTGAAGACCGCTGTCGATAATTCACGTCTAAACCAGACTCTAAACACTCCGGCAATTTCCACCTTGTTCTTCCTAGCCGAGCAGATCGACTGGATGAACGCCAACGGTGGTCTGGCTTGGGCTGATGCCCGCACCAAGGAAGCAAGCTCGCTCATCTATAGCTGGGCTGAGCAACACGAATTGGCAACCCCGTTCGTGACTAACCCTGAGCACCGCTCGCAGGTTGTTTCAACCATCGACTTTGAAGGCATCGATGCGGCTGCGATTGCCAAGGTTCTTCGTGCCAATGGAATCGTTGACGTTGAGCCTTACCGAAAACTCGGTCGCAATCAACTTCGTATCGCAACCTTCACCGCTACCGAAGCGGCAGATGTTGCTCAACTTCTCAAGGCAATCGACTACGTAATCGAGCACCTGGGCTAATGAAGTTTTTCGTACCCGAGGAAGATCGCAAACCAGACCCAGTTCCGGTAAAAAGTAACACCAGAGCGGTTGCTCTGGTGGGACTTGGTCTTTGGGTGGTTATCCTCGCGGCGCTACTTCTTTTTCCTGCGATTTTTCCATCGGGTGTAAAACCTTGGTGGCCTTACACCTGCGTCATCGCCATCATCCTCGGCGTCGTCTTCTACATCAAATTCGGTCGAAGCAAGTAGTACTTCTTCGGCGTGCTCGATGCTTTCCTCTTCTGGTGCATCAACCAGCTCCAGCTCGTCGTCTGACGAATCCTCAGAATAGTCATCTTCGTCGCTAGTTTCATCGTCTGCTTCTGCTTCTGCTTCGGCTGCTTCCGCTGCTTCGGCCGCGGCTTGTGCCTCAAGCTCTGCCTGAAGCGCCTTCCAGTCGGCCAAGCGCTCAGACCACGGCACCCAGTTTGGTGCCACTAGCGCATCATCACCTGGCAGCATGACCACCTCGGAGATGGTTGGCTCCGAGCCTTCTGGTTGGAAAATCGAAACCGACCAGTACCAGCCAACGTAGCCGCGCATGGTGCTGGTGAACAGGTAGCTCTGAAGGCCAGGCTCTTCCTCCACCGTGCGCAGGTGGTCGCCAACGGCACGTCGACCACCGGTTAGGCGGGCGGCTTCCTGAGCAAATTCGGTGAGGTCGCGCAATTTACGCTTCTAGGTCGTCGGCAACGCGACGAAGGATGGCAGCGATGCGACGGGCCTTTTCAGGCTCCGGACGACGTCCGCCACGGAACGAAGGACCAAGTCCATCGAGTAGACGAATCAAATCTTGCACTACGGCAGCGAGGTCGTCGCTACCACGACGGTTTGCAGCGGCCAGCGACACTGGGGCTTCGAGAATGCGCACGCTCATCGCCTGCGCACCGCGCTTGGAGTCGACCACGCTGAACTCAATACGCGTACCTGGCTTGACCGCGGTTAGACCGTCAGGCAGCGCAGATGCGTGCAGATAGACCTCGTTACCTTCATCAGATGCGATGAAACCGAAGCCTTTGGCGTCGTCAAAGAATTTCACTTTGCCGGTTGGCATTTGTAACCTCCAAAAGTTGCTAACCAAGCCATTTTACCTGTCACCAAGACAGGTATCCTAAAAGGATGGCAAACTCTGGCAACGGCAAAGACCGTATCGAAAACATCCTCGCTTATATGGTCGCTGGCTTGATTGGTTCGTCCATTCTCGCCATCGTGGCAATTCCGGTAATTACCGTATTTTTCAAGAACGTCGGCGCAGTGCCTTGGCTAGTGGTATTTCCTTGGGTGGCTCTCCCACTTTCGGCCCTGCTAATCATTTCGTTGCTGATCGTTCAAATCGTCAACAAGGGCAAATCAACCAAATAACGAATGAGTGAGCTCAAGGCGCTGGTAGATGGCCTTCGGGGCCTTGAGGCTTCCGAACGTCGTTCACTTGTGGCCGGTCGCCTGATCAACCTCACCGGAATCGAAGATCTTTACGGCTTAGCCGAGGCGCTAAACACCTCTAAAAACTACGCAGCATTGATTGGTTCGCTCTCTCACCAACAACTTGAAGCACTGGCAAAAATCGCACGAAACGAGCCAGTTGACGAAGGAACCTTGGCTTCGCTGCGCAAACATCTTTTGGTTTACCAAGATGGCCCGGTTGTAAAAATCTTCGACGCCCTGCACGCCACCTTGCGCGAGACGCGGGCTTTCACTCGGCCAATTCCGGTTATCCCAGAGCAGGTCGCAGCCCCAGATCACAAGACCATCGACCGTCAGGCTGGCATAACGCTTTTTCAAACAATCCAGGCTTTGACCGAGGTGATTTTCGATCTCGAGAAGCACCTCGTGCGTGAAGTCGGTAGGGGCAATGTCGGACTTCCAGATGTCAAGCGGCTTGCAACCGCACTTGGCTGCACAAACGAGACGGCTAAAGGCTACTTCTCCTTGGCATCCGCTCTAGGTCTGACAATTGTGTTCGAAGGGCGTCACCGGCTAACCGCAAAGTCGGTTGCCTGGCTAGAGGCCGAGTCGCAGGCCAGGGTGGAAAC
>JBDKLJ010000013.1:0-19598 GCA_039806025.1 Actinomycetota bacterium
ACGACATTCACATCGTGATGCGTGAAAGCCTCGAAAAGTCGCTGGGTGAAGACATCAACATCGAGTCGGTTATCAATAGAACGGATGTTGATCCGAGGACGGTCACCTCCGACATCATTATTTCGACCATCCCGCTGTCGGCTCGACTACCGAATGCCATCGAAGTAAAGCCCTTTTTGACACAGCAGAACCTGGCTGATCTCAGGAACCTGGTTTTGGAAATTAGGCAGTCCAGAGCCCGTTTGCACATCAAAGGTCTCTTGCTCGACTGCTTCCGTGAAGAGCTCTTCTTCCGAAACATTCCGTATCGCAACCCTGAAAAGATGATCCGCACGCTTGGCGAGGGCTTAACGCGTCTGGAAATTGTCTCTGAGGAATACATCGAGAGTGCGATCGAACGTGAACGCATGTCTTCGACCGTGTTTGTGGACGGCCTAGCGGTTCCTCACGCCATGACTATGACCGCCGAGAAAACCACGATTGCCATCGCCATCAATGAGGAGCCGTGCGATTGGGCCAGCAATCAGGTGAATGTTGTAGCGTTCATTGCTTTTTCTGCGAAAGGCCGCGAGGAGTTTCAGCCGGTTTTCGAGCAGTTTGTTGATGTGTTCAGCGATCCCGTTCGAATGCAGGAGATTATCAGGGAGGCAGTTGATTTCGACAGCTTCATTACCAGTCTGTCGAAAGCAATAGCTCGCTAATCACCTCTGGAATTTCATTCATCTTCTTGATGACCCGGATTCTAGGGTGATCCTTATTCGAGTGGTCTAGAAGCCCGCCGCCATAGGCCAGCACCTGCATTCCAGCGGCGAGTCCCGCCTCAATTCCCGCGTCGCTGTCTTCAATAACCAACGTATGGGCCGGCTCCCATCCCATGGTCGTTGCAGCATGGAGGAAAAGGTCTGGTTCAGGCTTTCCACGTGAAACATCTGAAGAGCTAAAAATTTTTCCTTCGAAATCAGCATGTAAACCCACGAGTTTCAGTGAGTTTCTTATTTTTGCGTGAGAACCGCTCGATGCAACACAAAAATCTACACTCAAAGCACTTATCACTTCGTCGACACCTGGAATCAGTTGCAATCTGGTTTCGAAGGCCTCCCGATATCGCGATTCCGACTCGAGCAGAAAGCTTTCTGGTAATTCGCTACCGAGCACTCTCTCTATCAACTTGAAATTGTGTGCGTCGGATTTTCCAAGGAAGTTTGCGATGATTTCATCGCGCGACCAATCGATTCCCAGCTCACGCAGCATTTGTTGGTCGATCTCCACCGCGATTGTCTCGCTGTCAACAAGGACTCCGTCGCAATCAAAGATGACACCATCGATTCTCATATTGGTAACCATACCTAATTGCTCTCACTATCTGGTCGCCTAGAGACGCAGGCCGGAGTCGTTAGTCATGGCGAAGGCCCAGTCACGCCCATAAACTTGTATCTTATGACTAACATTTCGGGCAACAATCTAGATCCGTGGCTAGATACGTATGCCGAACGCGCTCACTCGCTTTCGGTCTCCGAAGTGCGAGCGTTGTTCGCGGTTGTTAGCCGACCAGAGGTTGTATCCCTAGCCGGAGGCATGCCTTATGTGGCTGCTCTGCCGAAAGATCTCTTGGAAAAGTCGTACACCAGCCTGATGGCGAAGAAGGGTGACCTAGCCATTCAGTATGGTGGCGGGCAGGGTGACGAAACTCTGCGCGACCAGATCCGCGAGCTCATGGCTCTTGAAGGGATCCGGTCCTCGGTTGAGGATCTTGTAATTACCACCGGTTCCCAGCACGGACTTGAACTTCTAAGCGGTATTTTCCTAAACGAGGGTGACGTTGTTTTGGCCGAAGGCCCTAGCTACGTGGGTGCTCTCGGTATTTTCCGCCACTACCAGGCACACGTGGAACATGTTTACACCGACGAAGACGGCATGAGCCCGGAAGCGTTAGAAGAATCTATCCTGCGCCTGAAGGAAAACGGGCGAACCATCAAGTTCCTCTACCTGGTTCCAAACTTCGCGAACCCTTCCGGCGTGACCTTGGCCGCCGAACGTCGTCCGAAGATTCTTGAAATTTGCCGCAAGCACCACATTTTGGTTCTTGAAGACAACCCCTACGGCCTTTTGTATTTCAACCAGCCGGTTCCAGACGCTTTGCGCTCGATGGACGAGGAAGGGGTCATCTATTTGGGCTCGTTCTCGAAAATTCTGGCTCCCGGTTTCCGAGTTGGCTATGTCTTGGCGCCACCTGCGGTTCGCGACAAGCTTGTTTTGGCCAATGAGTCCGCGATTTTGTGTCCAAGCTCGTTCTCACAGATGATGATCAGCGAATATTTGGCAAACAGCGACTGGCAGGGCCAGATCAACACTTTCCGCGGGGTTTATCGTGAGCGCAAAGATGCTGCGCTGAGCGCGATGAAGGAATTCCTGCCAAATTTGCACACAACCAAACCGGATGGCGGCTTCTACCTTTGGGTTGATCTACCGGATGGGGTCGATTCCAAGGCCATGTTGCCACTGGCCGTGAAGGAATTGGTTGCCTACACCCCTGGAACCGCGTTCTATGGCGACGGAACTGGGCAGAACAAGCTCCGAATTTGCTACTCTTACCCGACTCCAGAGCGGATTCGCCTAGGTATTCAGCGCTTGGCTACGGTCATCAACCTTCAAACCGATCTTCTAAGCACCTTTAACGCGAAGGGATAGTCGAAATGATTCCAAAACCAAAGCAAAACGGGAAATTGCGCATTCTGGTTCTGGCAGGAGGCATTTCGCACGAACGAGATATTTCTCTGAAGTCTGGACGCCGCGTTGCCGATGCCCTAACCGAGCAGGGAGCCAGCGTAATCATTCGCGAACCTGACTCATCGCTACTTTCAAACATCAAAAAAGACAAGCCAGATGTAATTTGGCCGGTTTTGCACGGAGCGACCGGTGAAGACGGTGCCTTGCGAGACATTTTGTCGCTGACCGGCGTCCCTTTTGTTGGGGCCAAGGCCAGTGCAGCACGTTTAGCCTGGGACAAGGCAATCGCGAAGGTCCTGATTGAAAAAGCCGGCATCCAAACCCCTAATTCGGTGACTCTCCCTAAGGATTCGTTCCGCGAACTTGATGCGGATGGCGTTTTGAAGGCGATTTCGTCGTCGTTGGCTTTCCCAGTGGTCGTAAAACCGGCTCGTTCCGGTTCGGCGCAGGGCGTGACTATCGTTCGCAAGGCGGAACAGCTCTCGCGAGCGATGATTGACGCCTACGTTTACTGCGATGTTGCCATCATCGAGAAGTTTGTTGAGGGCACCGAGCTTGCCATCAGCGTGATTGACCTCGGTGCCGGTCCGATTGCTCTGCCTGCGGTTGAGATCGAGGCTTTGGATGGCAACTTTGGTTACCAGGAGCGCTACACCCCCGGCGAAACCAACTATTTCGTGCCGGCTCGCCTTACCAAGGCCGTAGCTGAGCGCGCAGCCAAGGTGGCAATTCAGGCGCACGAGTCGCTCGGTCTTCGTCATCTTTCGAGAATTGACCTGATCATCGATAAAAAGGGAACCCCATGGTTCCTAGAGGCCAACGTTTGCCCTGGCATGACCGAAACCTCGCTGCTTCCCCAGGCGGTTGTTGCCGCGGGACACTCGCTAGGAGAGGTTTACTACTCGCTGGCAGAAGCCGCACTTAGAGGTAGAGGCTAGAAACTAGACTTTCGGTCTAATACTCGGCGTCTACACCAATTTCCTTGACGATTCGCTTTAGGTCGTCGATGCTTCCGAACTCAATCGCCAAAACGCCTTTGCCCTTGCCAATCGTGATTTTCGCACGGGTGCTGAGGTGGTCCCCAACCTGATCGGCCAAGCCCTTGAGCATGTCGGTCTTGGTGCCAGGACGCACCTTCCCGGTTGGCTTCTTGCCCTCGCGGTCAAT
Source organism: Actinomycetota bacterium (assembly GCA_039806025.1). Taxonomy (GTDB): domain Bacteria; phylum Actinomycetota; class Actinomycetes; order Actinomycetales; family Microbacteriaceae; genus Rhodoluna. Next base: position 3,895 of record JBDKLJ010000013.1, read on the forward strand.
CGCCAAAAGCTCTTCGAGGCTACGAACAGAAAGGCCCTCGTTGATTACCTTGTTCGCGAGCGAGGTGATGCGGGCTGGGTCTTCAACTGCAACTAAAGCGCGAGCGTGGCCAGCCGAAAGAACTCCGGCAGCTACCTTGCGCTGCACGTCGGCCGGAAGCTTTAGTAGGCGGATAGCGTTGGTTATCTTTGGGCGCGAACGGCCGATTCTGCCGGCAAGCTCTTCCTGAGTGATACCGAAGTCTTCCAGTAGCTGCTGGTAAGCGCTGGCCTCTTCGAGAGGATTCAGATCACTGCGGTGAAGGTTCTCGAGCAGTGCGTCGCGAAGCATGTTTTCGTCGGCGGTCTCACGAATGACGGCAGGGATCTTGTCGAGACCGTTTTCCTTAGACGCACGGAGACGACGCTCACCCATGATCAGTTCGTATTTACCAGCTTCGCCAGGAAGCGGGCGAACCACGATTGGCTGGAGAACGCCGAGTTCCTTGATTGAGTGAACCAGCTCGGCGAACGCTTCGGGCTCGAATTCCTTACGAGGCTGCTTCGCATTTGGCTGGATCGAGGCGATTTCTAGGTAGGCAAAGCGGGCACCCGGCACGGCGACAAGGTCGCCCTGCCCAGATGCTGGCTGAGCTGGGCTAAAGAAAACGTCAATGGCTGCGTCTTCCTGCCCCGCTGAAGTAGGGATTAGGGCTCCGATGCCGCGGCCGAGACCAATGCGCTTATCTGCCAAGCTGTGCTCCTCTGTTAGCGATTTCTATTGCCGCCTCTAGGTACGCGATAGAACCTGGTGAACGGCGTTCGTGCGTAATTACCGTCTTTCCGTGGCTTGGAGCCTCAGAAACGCGCACAGCGCGTGGAATTACCGAATTTAGGGTGACGGTAGGGAACTTGTCGCGAACCCAGCTGACCACGTCCTCTGCGAGGCGGGTACGGCCGTCGTACATCGTCAGTAGCACCGTAGAGAGCACAAGCTCAGGATTTAGCTGCTTGCGCACGAGATCGATGTACTTCAAAAGCTGGTCTACGCCCTCAAGCGCGTAGTACTCACACTGAATTGGCACCAAAACTTCTTTGGCGGCAGTCCAAGCGTTGATGGTCAAAAGGCCGAGGCTCGGTGGACAGTCAATGAAAATGTAGTCCGGTGGAGACATTGTGGTTTCAAGGTAGCGAGCGATTGCCGTCTTCAGACGATGTTCGCGAGCAACAGCAGATGCCATTTCCATCTCAACACCGGTGAGGTCAATCGTTGCTGGTACGCAGTAGAGGTTTGGCATCTCTGGGCTGATCTGAACCACATCTTCAAGTTCGGCCTCACCCATGAGCACCTCATAGATGCTCTTCACAGAGGTGCCGTGCGGAATTCCTAGTGCCGTTGACGCGTTACCCTGTGGGTCCAGGTCGATTACCAGGACGCGGAGACCCTTGCTAGCCAGTGCCGCGGCGATGTTTACGGTTGTGGTGGTTTTACCAACACCGCCCTTTTGGTTGGAAACTGTGAAAACTCGGCAGTTTTGAGGCTTGGCTACCATGGCTGCGTCAATGGCGGCCATGCGCTGAAAGCTCTGGCTTAGCTCTGCCGCTAGCGGGGTGTCGTTAAATTGGTTCATATCATCGAGATGTTTCACGTGAAACATTGGTTACTTTTCCGGTTGCCAGAGTGTGCTGCCAGCCGGTGGGGTTTGGGCTTTCTTCCTTGCGGTCAGCAGGATAACCCAGACCAGGGACAACCGACGCCGGCGTAACGGCCGTGCTTTCCGCTTGAATCTGATCAGACATTCTGGCTCCCAAAAACCTATCGCTTTCTAAACTAGCGTAGTCCGCACCACGACAGTTGGCTCGGCGAGGAACTCAGTGCCTGTGGAAAGGATTTCAAAGCCGAAAATCCCCAACTTCTTCTGTAATTTTCTAGCTTCGGCGACTTCGTCGGCCGCTTTGGAGCCCTTGAGCGCCAACACTTCCCCGCCGTGACGAACCATTGGGATCGCAAGACGAAGCAACTTCGGGAGCGCCGAAACAGCGCGAGCCGTTGCGATATCAAAAACCTCGCCCACTTCCTCTGCGCGGGCACGCAACACGGTGACGTTTTTTAGTCCAAGTTCGTCGACTATCTCCAGAAGCCAGTCAGACCGGCGTTCCATAGGTTCGATGAGAGTGAAGTGATTGTTTGGACGTGCAATAGCCAAGGGTATTCCTGGGAGTCCGGCTCCAGAACCGATGTCGGCTACGGTCTTGCCCTCAGGGATAAGTTCCGCGGCTACCGCCGAGTTGAGGATGTGCCTGGTCCAAAGTCGCGGTAATTCACGAGGACCCAATAGCCCAAGAAGGTCGCCGTCGCGCACTAGGGCTGCGGCGTAACCCCTAGCCAACTCGATACGGTCACCGAAGATTTGAGCGGCAACGGCCGGCTCAATCTCGGGAGCGAACTCTTCTTCATTCATGCGTATCTAGTTTCTATGTTTCACGTGAAACATTCAAAAACAAAGGGCCGAAGTATCCCTCGGCCCTTTGAAAAAGCGGTAATTAGGCTGGCTTGATGACGATGTGACGGTCGCGACCCTCACCCTCTGATTCGGAGACAAGCCCCGCCTCAGCAATTAGATCGTGTGCAATCTTGCGCTCATATGAGCTCATTGGCTTCATCGGCGACGCTTCACCAGACTCGCGAACCTTCTCGATAACGCGATTTACGATGCGGGTAAGGTCGTCCACGCGCTTCTGGCGTGAACCGCCAACGTCAAGGATCAGGCGGCTAAACGAAGTGGTCTTCACCTGAACAGCTAGACGAGTAAGTTCCTGAAGAGCCTCTACGGTCTCCGGTTCCGAGATCAGGCTTAGGTTACTGTCCTTGTCTCCGGAGATTTCCAGGTAGGCGCGTCCCTGGCGAACGTCGATTTCAATGTCGCCATCAAGGTCATAAATGTCTAAAAGTTCTTCAAGGTAGTCGGCTGCAATGTCGCCCTCTGCCTCAAGTGCCTTGACGTCTACCTCGGTTGCTTCGACCTCGGTGGTTTCTACAGTTTCGTTCTCGCTCATCGTATTCCTTATTACTTACGCTTCTTGCCGCGCTTGGCAGTAGGCTGCTGGCGCTGGCGGTTTACAGGGGTTGCCTCTTCTGTGGCTTCTGATTCCTCAAGCTTGCCGGCCTTCTTTAGGCGAGCTTGCTGGGCGTGCCAGGCAGGGGAGTTAGGGGTAGGCATGTTGCGGATCATCACGTACTGCTGTCCCATGGTCCAGAAGTTAGAAGTTAGCCAGTAGAACATAACTCCCAGTGGGAAGCTGATGCCCGAGATTGCGAAAATGATTGGGAACAGCCATAGCATGATCTTCTGAGTCTGCATGTACTGCGAGTTCTGAAGATTGGCTGGTGTTTGGTTCTTGGCAATGATTTGCTTCTGGGTAATGAACTGAGTGGCCGTCATTACCACGATCATCACACCAGCAAGAATCTGTACGTTCAGAACAGTAGCCGAAGTGAAAGTCTCAGACAGCGGCGCACCGAAAAGCTCGGCGGCCTGGAACTGTAGCGCATACTCCTTGCCTAACCAGCCAACTCCAGAGTTTCCGTGCTGAGCATTGGTTAGCACGAAGAACAAGCTGGTGAAGATAGGCATCTGAACCAACATTGGCAGGCAAGAGCGCATTGGGTTCGAACCCGTGCGCTTATAGATCTCCATCTGCTCCTGCGCCATCTTCTGACGGGATTCCTGATCGGTCTTTCCCTTGTATTTCTTCTGTAGCGCAGTTAGTTCAGGCTGGGCCGCCATCATGTTTCGCTGGCTCTGAATCTGTCTTACGAACAGAGGAATTAGTGCTGCGCGAATCACCATAACCATGCCAACAATGGAGAGCACCCAGGTGACACCGGCTTTACCATCGAGACCAAGAGTGGTCCAAAGACCATGGAAGATTACGAGAAGTGCTTCAACAACCCACTTCAGAGGCCAAAGAAAATCCATCTACTTACTTTCTATCGAGGGACAACGAAACCGTTGCCCAAAACTTTGAAGTGACCCGAGCCCGCTGGCACGGGATCAACGCCTCCGTCAGACCAAGGGTTGCAGCGCAGGATTCTCCAACCGGTCAAAATCGAACCAGCGACCAAGCCGCGGTTTTGAATCGAGCCCAGCCCGTAGGCCGAACAGGTTGGGTGATACCTGCAAACATCGCCGTATAGGGGTGAGATGAATTTACGCCATCCCAATACGAAAGCGATTGCCGCGTTTCTTGGTACTAACCAAATGAATTCGATTCCTCTTCGAATCGGATTCACCTAACAAACACCGCTTCCACGGAGTCAGTTACTTCTTGTTGAAGTCTATTCCAATCAAGCTCTGATGCCTCGGGTAGAGCGCGAATCACAACATCGAAACCGGATGGGTGAGTTTTCAAGTATTCCCGAGCGATAGATCTCAGGCGACGCTTCACTAGATTGCGGGTAACTGCCCCGCCGACCGCCTTGCTCACGATAAAACCAAAGCGGGCATGAGCCAATGACTCATCCCGCTTTAGGTAGAGGACGGTTGCTTTCCCGGTTTGTTTCTTACCGAACTTCATCACCAGACGAAATTCGTCTCCGGATTTGATTCGGTTCTCGCGCGCGAGCACCGTCGGTGTTTGGTTTAGGCCGAAAGCTCGGCGCGACCCTTACGACGACGGGCAGCCAGGATGGCGCGACCGGCGCGGGTCTTCATACGTAGACGGAAACCGTGGGTCTTGGCACGACGACGGTTGTTCGGCTGAAAAGTACGCTTTGACATTGGTGATCACTTCCAATAAATCTTTGAACTCAAGCTGGTATGTGCTGAGCAACCTTTTAAACCTAAGGGTTTAACCCCCATTTGGTCAAGTTTTGTTTGAAAATTCTGCTAAACGAATGGTTTTACAGGAATTTTTTGAAATTGTTGGTAATGACACGCCGAGGCGATTTGCATTTACCACTGGTAATTCATAAATATAGCAAAAGTAGTTTTAGGCTGTGAATAACTCTCCACAGTCGTCTTGCAGTTATCCACAATTTATACACATACTTGTTAACTTGTGGATAACCTGTGAATAGTCACTATTTGAAAGGGGTGTGAGTTGGAAGATCTGGCAAGAACAGAGAACATCTGGCGCTCCACCCTAGACATCCTCCGTCACGACCCTCGAATAACTCCGCCGATGCTCGGTTTTCTTGAGCTGGCCGAAGCCAAGGGCATTATGAGTGACATCCTTTATTTGGAGGTCCCAAACGACCTGGCAAGAACAATGCTTGATCAGAGGATTCGCGGTTTCATCGAGGAAGCCCTTCGCCTAAACACTGATGCGGAAGTTCCAAGTGGATTCCGTGTTACCACCAACCCGGAAATCGAGCCGCAGTTCGCTGAGGTGAATGTTCCAGAGCCAGTGGTGGCCCAGCGTCAGGTACCAACCTATGTGACCCCAACCGGTTTCGAGACCAGACTCAATCCGAAATACACGTTCGACAACTTCGTTTTGGGAGAGTCAAACTCTTTCGCTCGCGCTGCAGCTTGGGCCGTGGCAAATTCTCCGTCTCAGGGTTACAACCCACTGTTCATTCACGGAAACAGCGGTCTAGGAAAAACCCACCTGCTGCATGCCATTGGTAATGAAGCACTTGTTCTGTACCCTCACTTCAAAGTGCGCTACGTTTCGAGTGAAGAATTTACCAACCACTACATCAACGCGATCACAAATAACCGCCTAAACGAATTTCAAGAGGAATACCGACAGGTCGACATTCTTCTAATTGACGACATTCAGTTTCTTCAGGGCAAAGATCAGACCCAGGAAACCTTTTTTCACACCTTCGAAAACCTCTACCGGAACAACAAACAGGTAGTAATTTCGAGTGACGTTTCACCAAATCAGCTCACCGGATTCGAAGACCGTATGCGATCACGCTTCGAGATGGGACTGATGCTGCAGGTTTCTGCGCCAGCTCTGGAGACTCGAATCGCAATTCTGCGCAAGAAAGCCGAATTGGAGAAGGTTCGAATCCCGGACGAAATCTTTGAATACATCGCCGAGCGTGTTTCGAGTAACGTGCGTGAACTCGAGGGAACTCTGATTCGAATTACGGCCTTTGCCAACCTGAGCCGAACCCCAATCGACATGAACCTGGTGAAGTCGGTGCTTAAGGATCGAGCTCCGGTTAGTTCCGAGGTGATGATTACCCCGCTCGAGATTATGAATGCCGTGGCTAACTACTACGGGATCACGGTCAACGACCTAACCGGAAATTCTAGGGTTGCCCAGATTGCGATTGCTCGCCAGGTGGCCATGTACATTTGCCGTGAACAAACTAACTTGTCGCTGCCAAAGATTGGTCAGCTTTTCGGTAACCGCGACCACACCACCGTGATGTACGCATTCAAAAAGATCGGTGACCTAATGGGCGAGCGTCGCGCTATTTACAACGTTGTCGCTGACCTAACCGACACAATCAAGTCAAACAACAAATAAATATCCACAATTTTTTTGGGGATAACCTGTGGATAACTGGCTAATAAAGTGCCGTTTTCTTGTGATAACTACAAAATGTCTGTGTAAACCCTTATCTTTATCCACAGGTGGTTGAGTTATCCACATAGTTGTACACATATCTAATAACATCTTTCACCGTTGTAGTTATTAGGTTTTGTATGAGCTCCAGGTAGTTATCAACAATTTCCACAGTGGTTAAGAAGATGATTATCTAAAAGATAAAAAAGAAACAAATAACAACAATCCGGCCTGATTCGACAGGTCGACCAAGTGTGGCAGAATTGGGATTCACAAACCAATCGCAGCTACCTATCTAAAGATGAGGATCGTAGTGAAGTTCCAGGTAAACAAAGACGCCTTCAATGAGGCCGTGTCTTTTGTAGTTCGTGTTTTGCCGCAGCGCATTCCAATGCCAATCCTCAACGGAATCCTCATCGAAGCAGACGCAAACGCGCTCCGCCTCTCAGTCTTCGATTACGAAGTTTCGGCTCAAGTGGAAATTGTGGCGAAAGTTGAAAACCCGGGCCGCGTCCTAGTTTCAGGGCGTCTTCTTTCTGAAATTACAAACAAGCTCCCAAACGCTCCGATCGACGTGAACCTTGAAGGTAATAAGGTTCAGGTTTCATGTGGAGCGTCAAAGTTCGCGCTGCTAACCATGCCGGTTGAGGAATATCCAAACCTTCCGGAAATCCCAGACACCACCATCACCGTTTCTGGCGAAGACTTCTCGAAGGCCATTCATCAAATTGTTCCTGCGGTGGCTAAGAACGACCACGTGATGACCCTTAACGGAATCCTCTTCGAGGTAATGACCAAGTCAATTTCTCTACTTGGCACCGACCGTCACCGCATGGCCGTGAAGGAAGTTGCCTGGACTGGAAAAGACGACCTAGTTGGATACGTATCTGTTGTACCTAACCGCACACTGAGTGAAGTAGCTAAGACCTTTGGCCACACCAGTGATCTAACTATTGCAATCAACAAGGACGAAAACCGCAGCCTGGTGGCTTTCAAGGCCGGAAACCGTACCGTCACTTCCCTTCTAATCAAGGGTCGTTACCCAGATGTCAAGGAACACCTGCCTTCGGAAGAGATTCCGGCATACGCAGTGGTAAACACTCAAGATCTGATCGACTCGGTTCGCCGCGTCAGCTTGGTTCTTGAGAGTGACGCACCTGTGAAGTGCCAATTCGAAGAAGGAAAGCTAGTACTTGAAGCATTCGACAACGAAGTCGCGCAGGCTTCGGAATCACTACCAATCGAACTAACTGGCGCCGGCAAGGTAATTAGCCTTCGTCCTCGCTACGTTATTGACGGTTTGGCTGGCGTCCACAGCGAATTCACCAGAATCTCGTTTATGGACAAGGGAAACCCAAACAAGCCAAGCCCGGTATTGATCTCGAGCCAGGCAGCCAAGGATGACAAGGACAGCGACAACTACCGCTACGTCTTGCAGCCTCACCTGCTACAACGCTAAAAACTACAAGAAAGGCACCGCTATGAAAATCGGTCTAATCGGCCTAGGCAAAATGGGCGGCAACATGCGTCAGCGACTCCGTAACAAGGGAATCGAAGTTGTTGGTTATGCACGAAGTGCAGAAAGCAACCCAGACGTCACTTCTATCAAAGAACTGGTTGAATCACTTCCAACTCCTCGTTTGGTTTGGGTCATGGTCCCTCACGGCAAGGCAACTGACGCAGTTATCGACGAGCTAGAGCAGTATCTTGCTCCTGGCGACTTGATCGTTGAGGGCGGAAACTCGCGTTTCAGCGATGACGCCCGTCACGCGGCTCAGGTTGCTGAAAAGGGAATCGGCTACCTCGACTGTGGTGTTTCCGGAGGTGTCTGGGGACTAGAAAACGGTTACGGCCTAATGGTCGGCGGAGATGCAGCTCTCGTTGAGCAGGCAATGCCGGTCTTTGATGCACTTCGCCCAGAGGGTGAGCGTGCCGAAGGATTCGTTCACGTGGGTGATGTTGGTGCTGGCCACTACGCCAAGATGGTTCACAACGGCATCGAGTACGGAATGATGCAGGCATTCGCAGAAGGTTACGAGCTACTAGAGAAGAAGGACATCATCAAGGATGTCCACGGAACCTTCGCCGCCTGGCAGCGCGGAACCGTTGTCCGTTCGTGGCTACTAGACCTACTAGTTCGCGCACTTCAGGAAGATCCACACCTAGCCAATATCAAGGGCTACGTCGAAGACTCCGGTGAAGGCCGCTGGACTGTAGAGGAAGCAATCGCCAACTCGGTTCCAATGCCGGTTATTACCGCTTCGCTATTCACCCGTTTTGCAAGCCGCCAGGACGATTCACCAGCTATGAAGGCAGTTGCTGCGCTTCGTAACCAGTTCGGTGGTCACGCCGTAAAGAAGGCTTAGTTCTTTCTAAAGAAAAGCGAGGGGTGAGGGATGTTTGTAAAACACCTCACCCTTTCGCACTTTCGGAATCACAAAAATTCCGAGCTCACCTTTGAAAAAGGTGTAAATCTCCTGGTTGGCCCAAACGGCATGGGTAAAACCAACGTCGTTGAGGCGATCGAATATCTAAGCACCCTGAGTTCTCACCGTGTAGCCGGATATCAGCCACTGATTGCAAAAGACGTATCCGGCGCCCTGGTTCGCCTCAAGGTCAGCCACCAAGACCGTGATGTAATAGTCGATTTTGAACTGAATCGAGAATCCCCAAACCAACTGCGAATTAACGGTTCCCCATCGAATCGCATGCGCGACGTGCTGGGAATAGTTCAGACGGTCGTCTTTGCGCCTGAAGACTTAGACATCGTGAAGCGCGACCCGAGCAATCGTCGCAGTTTTATAGACCAACTGGTGATTCAATTTGCGCCGCGCATGGCCGGCGTCATTGCAGATTACGAACGAGTGCTCAAGCAACGGAACACTTTGCTAAAAACCGCCAGAATTACAAAAACTTCTGGGTCGGCACTAAGCACCCTAGACGCTTGGGACGAAAGCTTGATCAAGTACGGAGTCGAGATGATTCAGGTGCGGCTCGAGGTCCTAGAAAAAATCGCTCCACACCTAAAAGCCGCTTACGCGGCCATCGCCATCAGCAATAACAACCCTTCGGTGCTCTACAAGAGCTCACTTCTGGGCAGTCAGGTAGTTGACGACGCAGAGGACGCCGAACTCGAATTTCTTGAAAGTACAAAACTCAACGAAGTTGAGGATTTTTACCGCCAAAAACTCGCAGCGGTCAGGCACAAGGAGTTAGAACGCGGAATCACCCTAGTTGGCCCACATCGAGACGATCTGGTTTTGCTGCTCGGTGACCTACCGGCCAAGGGTTATGCCAGCCATGGAGAGTCATGGTCTTACGCACTTGCACTCAAATTGGCCTCGGCCGAATTGCTCAAGTCCGAAAGTAAGACCGGAGATCCGATAATCGTCCTGGATGACGTATTCGCTGAGCTAGATGCCGGACGACGGGATCGTCTAGCTGAATTAGTATCCGAAAATGAACAGGTTTTCATCACGGCTGCCGTAGCCGAGGACGTCCCCAGTAGTCTGAAAGCAACGGTGTTTGAAGTGGAGAACGGGGTGGTAAATCGTGTCTGAGACCGATGGCTTCGCCCAGGAGTTCTACTGGAAAATGCGTGAAGCGGTGACCGGCCGCATCAGTCGTGATCAAAAACGCATTAATGAGCGCAAAAAACGCGGTGGCAGCCGCTCCTTCCAGCCTGGCCGAGACCCGATTACCGTTGGAGACTCCCTAGCGGGATTAATCAAAGACTTCAAATGGACGAATGAGCTCGGAGAGGCAGAGCTTTTCGAGAAGTGGGCCGAGGTCGTTGGCGAGGACACCGCAGCAAAGTCAACGCCAGAGGGCCTAGATTCAGGGGTGCTCACGGTTCGCTGTTCATCGACCGCTTGGGCTACTCAACTTCGCCTCATGCAGGGTGAGATTTTGGCAAAGTTGGGCGAGCAGTTTAGCGAGCTAAAGATCGTCGAACTGAAGCTTTTGGGACCTGCCGGACCAAGCTTTAAAAGGGGTCCGAGAAGTGTTCCCGGTAGAGGCCCAAGAGACACCTGGGGATAGGCCCGATATCCGCGTAATTATGCGGAAAACAGGGTTTTCGACATCCCCCAAAATGTCTTGCTTTCTCGGTAAAATTGGGGGGTTAGCAACCCCGGATTTAAGTCGGCAATTTTGTGTCGCGGTCGTGTGGGCCTAACCCGGTAAAAGGAGCACAACCTAACATGACTACACCTGCTGAAAATAGCTACGAAGCTGGAAATATCCAGGTCCTTGAAGGTCTCGAGGCCGTTCGTAAACGTCCTGGTATGTACATTGGCTCCACCGGTCCCCGTGGTCTTCACCACCTCGTTTATGAAATCGTGGACAACTCGGTTGACGAAGCTCTCGCCGGCCACTGCGACACCATCAAAGTAACCATCACCAAAGACGGCTGGATCCGTTGTGTCGACAACGGCCGTGGAATTCCAGTTGCCGAGCACCCAACCGAAAAAATCTCGACCGTTCAGGTGGTTCTAACCATCCTTCACGCGGGTGGAAAGTTCGGCGGCGGCGGTTATGCCGTTTCCGGTGGTCTTCACGGTGTGGGTGCGTCGGTTGTAAACGCTCTTTCGTCGAAGCTGAAGGTTCAGGTTGCCCGCGAGGGCTTCCTCTGGAACCAGAGCTACCAGATCGGTGTGCCTGATGCCCCGCTAGCCAAGGGCGAAAAGGCCGACTACACCGGAACCACCATTGAGTTCCTAGCCAACCCAGACATTTTCGAAACCGTTGAGTACGACTACGAAACTCTTCGCGCTCGTTTCCAGCAAAGCTGTTTCCTAAACAAGGGTCTGCGCATTTCGATTACCGACGAACGCACTGGCCGCAGCGACGAGTACTACTACGAACGCGGACTTGAAGACTACGTCGACTACCTGAACGCTTCTAAGAAGTCGGAGCTGGTCCACAACGAGATCATTTCGTTCGAAGCCGAAACCCCGGAGAAGACTCTCTCGGCAGAAATCGCTATGCAGTGGACCAACGCATACAACGAAAGCGTTCACACTTACGCGAACAACATCAACACTCACGAGGGTGGAACCCACGAAGAGGGTTTCCGTGCGGCGCTCACCAGCTTGCTAAACAAGTACGCACGAAACACCAACCTCCTGAAGGAAAAAGACGAAAACCTCAGCGGTGATGACTGCCGCGAAGGTCTAACCGCAGTTATCTCGGTAAAACTTTCTGAGCCACAGTTCGAAGGCCAGACCAAGACCAAGCTGGGTAACACCGAAGCCAAGGCATTCGTTCAGCGCATGGTCAACGAACACCTCGGAGACTGGTTGGAAGAACACCCTGCCGAGGCCAAAGACATCATCCGTAAGGCAATCCAGGCAGCAACCGCTCGCCAGGCCGCTCGTAAGGCTCGCGAAGCAACCCGTCGTAAGGGTCTGCTTGAGAGCAGCGGTATGCCAGGAAAGCTTCGCGACTGCTCAAGCCGCGACCCTAAGGTTTCGGAAATCTACATCGTTGAGGGTGACTCGGCCGGTGGTTCTGCCGTTCGTGGTCGTAACCCAGAAACCCAGGCCATCCTTCCACTGCGTGGAAAGATTCTGAACGTTGAGCGCGCTCGCCTAGACCGCGCGCTTGGAAACAGCGAAGTACAGTCGCTAATCACCGCGTTCGGTACCGGCATCGGTGAAGAGTTCGACATCGAAAAGATCCGCTACCACAAGTGCGTGCTTATGGCCGACGCCGATGTTGATGGTCAGCACATTCGTACACTGATCCTCACCCTACTGTTCCGCTTCATGCGTCCGCTGATCGAGCACGGTTACGTATACCTCGCTCAGCCACCGCTTTACCGAATCAAGTGGACTAACGCCGAACACCAGTACGTCTACTCAGACCAAGAGCGCGACGAACAGCTGGTTGCCGGCCAGGCCGCCGGAAAGAAGATCCCTAAGGAAAACGCCATTCAGCGTTACAAGGGTCTGGGTGAAATGGACTACGACGAACTTTGGTCGACCACCATGGATCCGGCTCGCCGAACCCTACTTCAGGTGACGTTGGACGACGCCGCCATGGCCGACGAAGTCTTCTCAACCCTGATGGGTGAAGACGTTGAAGGTCGCCGCACATTTATCCAGCGCAATGCCAAGGACGTTCGCTTCCTAGACATCTAGGTCGCGAGAGAAGAGATTAGACATGGCTGAAGAAACCACAAACCCACAGCACGACAACGTAGAGCAGGTCGACCTCCAGGTCGAAATGCAGCGAAGCTACCTCGACTACGCGATGAGCGTTATCGTTGGTCGCGCCCTTCCAGATGTTCGCGATGGAATGAAGCCGGTTCACCGCCGCGTTGTTTACGCGATGTTCGATGGTGGCTACCGACCAGACAAGCAGTTCAGCAAGTGTTCGCGCGTCGTCGGTGATGTCATGGGTCAGTACCACCCACACGGCGACACCGCGATCTACGACACCCTAGTTCGTTTGGTTCAAGACTGGAACCTTCGCTACCCACTGGTTTCCGGTCAGGGTAACTTCGGTTCTCCAGGTAACGACCCAGCAGCTGCCCCTCGTTACACCGAGTGCCGCATGGCTCCGCTTGCCCTCGAGATGGTTCGCGACATCGACGAAGAAACCGTTGATTTCCAAGACAACTACGACGGCCGCACCCAAGAACCTACCGTTCTGCCTTCCCGCTTCCCGAACCTTTTGGTTAACGGTTCGATCGGTATTGCAGTTGGTATGGCCACCAACATTCCTCCTCACAACCTTCGTGAAGTTGCCGATGCTGCTCAGTGGGCACTGGCTAACCCAGACGCCAGCAAGGAAGAACTCCTTGAAGCCTGCATCGCTCGCGTAAAAGGCCCAGACTTCCCAACCGGCGCAACCATTCTTGGTCGCAAGGGTATTGAAGAGGCTTACCGCACCGGTCGTGGCTCGATCACCCAGCGTGCGATCGTAAACGTAGAAGAACTTCACGGCCGCACCTGCCTAGTGGTCACCGAACTTCCTTACCAGGTAAACCCAGACAACTTGGCGCTTCGTATCGCCGAGCTAGTCAAGGAAGGCAAGCTTCAGGGCGTTGCCGACATCCGCGACGAAACCTCCGGTCGCACCGGTCAGCGTTTGGTGATTGTTCTCAAGAAGGATGCAGTTGCCCGCGTTGTTCTAAACAACCTCTACCGACTAACTCCACTTCAGGAAAACTTCAGCGCCAACATGTTGGCACTGGTCGACGGCGTTCCACGCACCCTGACCTTGGACGGATTCGTTTCCAACTGGATCGAACACCAGGTGGATGTAATTGTTCGCCGCACCCAGTTCCGTCTTCGCAAGGCTGAGGAACGCGCCCACATTCTGCGCGGCTACCTAAAGGCTCTCGACGCACTTGATGCAGTTATCGCTCTTATCCGTAAGAGCGCTTCTGCCGATGTTGCCCGCGAAGGCCTGATGGAACTGCTTGGCATCGACGACCTACAGGCTCGCGCGATCCTAAACATGCAGCTTCGCCAGCTTGCCGCTTTGGAACGCCAGAAGATCATCGACGAAGCCGCCGAACTTGAAGCTCAGATTCTCGAGTACCAGGCAATCATCGCCGACCCGGTTCGCCAGCGAACCATCATCAGCGAAGAGCTTGCCGAGATCGTCAGCCGCCACGGCGACGACCGCCGTAGCCAGATTGTTGCCGGCCTAGATGGCGATGTAAGCGCAGAAGACCTAATCCCTGAAGAGGAAATGGTTATCTCGCTAACCCGCGGTGGCTACATTAAGCGAACCAAGAGCGACAACTACCGCCAGCAGCACCGCGGTGGCAAGGGCGTCAAGGGTGCGAACCTGCGTGCCGATGACGTAGTGGAACACTTCTTCGTGACCACAACTCACCACTGGTTGTTGTTCTTCACCAACAAGGGTCGCGTCTACCGCACCAAGGCTTACGAAGTTCAGGAAGCCGGCCGCGACGCAAAGGGCCAGCACGTGGCAAACCTTCTTGCTCTGCAGCCAGACGAGAAGATTGCTCAGGTTGTTGACCTGAAAGACTACTCGGTAGCGCCTTACCTAGTTCTCGCAACCAAGTCGGGTCTGGTCAAGAAGACCGAGCTAACCGCCTACGACACCGCTCGTACTTCATCCGGTGGAATCATCGCGATCAAGCTCCGCGAGGAAGACGAACTGGTTTCGGCAATTCTGGTCAGCGAAGCAGACGACATCATCCTGGTTTCTCGCAAGGGCATGTCGATCCGATTCTCGGCCAGCGACGAAAGCCTACGCCCGATGGGTCGTGACACTTCCGGAAACATCGGTATGCACTTCCGCGACGGCGACAGCCTGCTATCGGCGTCGGTCATCAACGACGTCGAAGGAATGTACGTGTTCGTGGTCACCGAAGGTGGCTATGCGAAGCGCACCAGCGTTGACCAGTACCGACCACAGAACCGCGGCGGTATTGGAATCAAGGTCGCCAAACTTGAAGAAAAGCGCGGCGACCTGGTTGGAGCTCTAATCGTCACCGACGAAGACGAGGTTCTAGTGGTTGCCGAAAGCGGTAAGGTTGCAAGATCTGCCGTTTCGGAAGTACCTGCCAAGGGCCGCGACACCATGGGTGTGGTCTTCGCTCGACCAGATGAAAATGACTCCATCATTGGACTTGCAAAGAATTCAGAGCGTAATCTTGAATCTCAGGGTGACGAAGAGACCGAAGCAGCAGAAGAACCTGCCGCAGAAGGAGCAACCGAATGAGCAACATGATCAACCGTCTAAAGAAGCGTGACGTACCTCCTGTAAAGCAGGTTCAGCTAAAGCTAGTACGCATTGACTTCTGGTCGGCTATTCGCACCGGTTTCACCATCACCGTTGGTCTCGGCATCGCCACCCTAATTGGCTTCATTGCACTTTGGGCCCTGGTTAGCTTCACCCCATTGTTCTCAAGCTTGAACGGTCTGCTCACCACAGTGACCGGAACCGCATCGAACATCACGGTAACGCTACCTCAGGTTCTCGGTGTTGGATTCGCCCTGGCAATCTTCAACATTGTCTTTGGCACTCTGATGACCGGGCTTCTTGCTCTGGTTTACAACGCCATCGCAAAGATCACCGGTGGAATCAAGATCGGTTTCACCAGTAACTAGGTAAAACGATTTGAGCCTGAGCCATTTTTAGCGTAAAGTTAGAAAGGCTCTAACGGGCCTATAGCTCAGGTGGTTAGAGCGCTTCACTGATAATGAAGAGGTC
>JBDKLJ010000014.1:0-18402 GCA_039806025.1 Actinomycetota bacterium
ACCTGAACGCAACTTCGTGCGATTTGGGAGGTGGCGGAAATAACAAGAATTCTCATCGCAATCAGTCAATCACTCTGAGCGAGAAATCCGAGACAAATGCAGGGTCGCGATATTGCAAAAATTCTTGGAGCTTCGGATAACCCGCAGAGAACATTTCACGCGTCATCAAGGCGTCCTTAGTAGGGTTCAGCGTTCCTCCGGCGTCAAGAACAATGCGATCCAACTGGCTAAAGAGCTTTGCGGTTTTGTCGTCACGGTTTGGGAAGTCCAAGGCAAGGGTTACGCCAGACCTGGCAAACGAAAGAAGGCCCGCTGGCTTGCGGTCGGCGAACGTCTTTAGCACCGCGAGGAACGAACCCTGCCCCGAGCGTTTGATCAGTCGCAGCATCTCGGCTGTTACCGCTTCCGAGTCTCGCATCGGAACTACCGACTGATACTGCAGGAAACCCTTTGGACCGTAGATACGGTTCCAGTTCTTAACGCCATCAAGAGGATAGTAAAAGGCGCTGTAGTGCTGAACCGATTTCCCCGACTGACGCTTTTGCAGAGCGAAGTAGGAAGAGTTGAAAACATCGAGGCTCAACTTGTTTACCAGCGATATTGGAAGTGGGAACGGAATCGATAACCCGGCACTAGAAGCCTGTGGTTCGTATCCGCGGTCGCTCGGTAGGCCACGACTGAACGATCCGCGACCGGCCTTGGAAGTTGAACAGTCGAACCAAGAAACCGAAGCTTGCCAGTTAGAGTTTTCCGTTTCCGAAGACAATTCGAAAAATTCACCGAGGTTGTTGTAGGTGACTAGCTCGGTGTCCATAAAAGGTCCGGCAACCTTTTTCAGTTTTATTCGAGCCGTTGAAATCAAACCGGTCAGACCGAGACCGCCAATGGTCGCCCGAAACATTTCGGGATTTGTTTTTTGAGAGCACTCAAGCACTTCCCCGCTCGAGCGAACCAGGGTGAGTGATTCAACGTGCTCACCGAACGTGCCTGCGAAATGATGGTCTTTGCCATGAACATCCCCGGCAATCGCACCGCCCACACTCACATACGAGGTGCCTGGAGTCACTGCCAACATCCAGCCTCGCTGCACGAACAAGGCTTGAATGTCTCGCAGCAAAACCCCCGACTCGCACTCTAGAACGCCGCTGCGTTCGTCGAAGGAAATTAGCTTATTTAGCCCAAGGGTCGAAACCATTCGGCCGCCGGTTAGCAGGGCCAAATCACCGTAACTTCGGCCCGAACCTGAAGCTAGTACACGCTGGGCCTTCACCAGTTGCGGAAGTTGATCGATCCAAGTAGGACGCACTACGTCGACGTTGTTTGCGACCAAACCACCAAACGACTTCACATTCATATAGGGAACCCAATGTGAGAGATTGCGACCAGAATCGCAATGAGTATCAGAGTGACGAGGCTGGCGGCATCTCTCAAGACAAAAAGCACTGGGTCTTGGTTCATTTCCCCGCGAACGGTTTTGAACCAAATTCTGGCTACCAGATATGTAAGTAGCGGTATTGCCAACCAGGCCAGCTCCGGGGAGGCATACATATTGACTACCTCTTTGCTATCTAAATAAAGGGCAAAAACTGCAACGGCAACCAGAGCGCTAGAAATACCGAAGGTCATTACCAACGGCTGGTCGGTCAATTTGTATCCACGCCCAACCGGAGACAAACCGGCGTCTTTCCACATGGTTAGTTCGGCGTGACGTTTTACCCAAGCCAAGGAAAAGAACAGGAAACTCGAGAAAGCCGCCAACCAAAACGAGACTTGAACCCCAACGGCGAAGCCGCCGGCAACTATTCGCAAGGTGTAAAGAGCTGCCAAAACTAGTGCGTCAACTATTACGGCGCGCTTGAGCCAGAAGCTGTAGGCGAAGGTCAGTGCGAGATAGCAAAGTAGCGTGACCACGAATGACAAATTGACGAAGTGGGCGATCGCCACTCCAGCAACAAGCAGTGCAATCGAAACCACCCGTGCCACCGGGACGGTAACTAACCCTGCGGCAACTGGTCGGTTCTTTTTTTTTGGGTGTTCGCGATCCGAAGTTAGATCGGTGAGATCGTTTAGTACGTAGACAGCAGAGGCCACAAAACCGAAAGCGATGAAGGCTAGGAATAGATTTCGAAGTTGAATTGGCTGCAGCGGGTCGAAAGCCGCGAATGCGGGAACCACCACCAGTAGGTTCTTAACCCACTGGTGCAGTCGCAGCTGTTTGGCCCAGACTTTAGCGGTCTTCATCACCAGTCAAACTTACCGCCATCAGGTTAGGGGTAAAGTTTTTAGGTAAAGCCTGAAGTGGGGAGAATCGTGTCAAACATTGAGATCACATACCTAGACGAGACCAAAGTCTTCGAGCCTGGTCAAACCATCACCATTGGTCGATCGGATGATTCATCGATTCGAATCGAGGACAAGCAGGTTTCTCGATACCACTCGCAGATTGTCTTCGATGAAACCCTAGGGGCTTGGATTTTTAGTGACCTCGGAAGCGCAAACAGCTCCTCGGTTGATGGCCAAGAGGTAAAGACCAAGCAACTGCTCGGACCACAGACAATCAAGCTCGGCTTCTACGAGGGAGCTCCGGTATTGCACACGCTGGTGCGAATTAACAGCACCGACCTAGACGATGCCACCATCGTGGTAAACCGCAGCGAACTTAATGACACCACCGAATCTCAGGTTTACGAGGCGCCGAAACTTCCATCGCCGCCTCCTGCGCCTTCTTCCATCCAAATCCCGGCTCCGGTGACCGTTCCGCTAACTCCTGCGCCGGCCCCGGCCCCTGCGGCTCCAGCTCCAGAAGCTCCGAGTGGAACCGAGCGTAAGTTCTGCCCTCGCTGTGGAACTGCCAGAGTCGGTAACTTCTGCGGTGGCTGCGGCTTCGACTACCGTCACTAAACCAAAGCAACAGGGAGTAACAAGTGGCACTAAAACTGTCGGACCGCTGGATCTGGGACAGTTGGTATGTAAAAGACGGCGACACCTACCACGCCTTCTATCTCTGCGCTTCTCGCGGACTCGGCGACCCTAACCGTCGTCACCGTAATCCTGCAGTCGGTCACGCAATCTCCAAAGACCTAGTTCACTGGGAGGTTGTTGCCGATGCGATTACCCCCAGCGAGGAAAACGCTTTTGATTCCTGGACCACCTGGACGGGCTCGGTCACCAAAGACGACAACGGTAAGTGGTGGATGTTCTACACCGGTTCCGCACGCGAGGACGGCGGGCTTACTCAGCGCATCGGTGCGGCAACTTCTGACGACCTAATCACCTGGACCAAACTTTCCAGCGAAGCGATGGTGGAAGCCGATGGCACCTGGTACGAAAAGCTTGACCTAACTGCTTGGGGTGATGAAGCTTGGCGTGACCCTTGGGTCTTCCGCTACCCAGGCGAATCGACCTGGCACATGCTGATCACCGGTCGCAGCAAGGTTGGTAACCCACGCACCCGCGGTGTTATCGGACACGCCACCTCGCCTAACCTGCTCGACTGGACGGTTGAGCCTCCGCTTTCAAAACCGGATCAGGGCTTTGGTCAATACGAGGTCTTCCAATACGAACACGTGGACGGCGTGCCGATTCTGCTCTTCTGCTGCGGTTGGCGAGAGCTGGGCGAAGATAATCTCGCTAAGTTTGGCCACATCGACGCCACATATTCGGTGGTGGTTGGCGACCGACTAGAGGACGTAGATTTCACGAACGCGCGGCCGTTCACCGAAACCATTGTTTATGCCGGTCGGCTCATCTGTGGTCCTGAGGGCAAATGGTTCCTGATGGGCTTCATCAATGAGGTTGACGGGAAATTCGTGGGTGAACTGAGTGACCCGATTCCAGTTACGGCCGATCCGGCACTGGGCATCATTCCAAGAAAATAGCCCTTTTATCTCAAATCCCTAACGATAGCGTTTTTGGGTTACAAACTATTACGCCATTAGATAATGTAGACATCTGGTGGCGTTTGTAACGTTACATTCGCCAGCAAACAACGAGGTTTGTCACCAACCGGTGGCAAACCTTCACTCAAAAAGGAGACAAATTGATTAAGAAGCTATCCGCTGTTGTTGCAGCTGGTGCTCTAGTTATGTCGCTGTCTGCCTGTGCCCCTGAAGGCGCAGCTAAGAACTGTGACAAGGTAACTGAGGTTACTTGGCTAGGTACCATCAAGGTTGAGATCCAGGACCAGTTCCTAGCAGCCGTTGACGCATACAACGCATCGCAGAACTGCTACAAGGTTGTATCGCTAAAGGGTGAGGGTGACTCACTAATGGCGCAGCTAACCACCATGTACGCAGCTGACAACGCACCAGTAGTAATGACCATGCTTCAGGAACTTCCTAACATGGCAGACAAGCTAATGGACTGGAAGGGTCAGCCACTAGAGGCTCTTGCAGCTGACGGTACCCTAACCGCTGCCAACATCAAGGGCAAGCAGGTTGGTATTCCTGTAACCGCTGAGGCCTTCGGTCTTCTTTACAACAAGGCTGTGCTTGACGCTGCCGGTGTTGACCCAGCGAAGATCACCACTCGCGACGAGCTAGAGGGAGCCTTCAAGGCTGTTGAGGCTTCGGGCAAGAAGGCTATCCACTTCTCTGGTCTATGGTGGTCGCTTGGTGCTCACCTAACCAACATTTACTTCACCAACACTGGTAAGGACCACGAGTCACGTCTAAAGACCCTAGACGGTCTAGCTGACGGAACTCTTGACCTAGCAAATGACCCAACTTGGAACAACTGGCTAGACACCTTCGAACTTCTAAAGAAGTACGACATCAACGCCAAGAAGCCAAGCCTTTCTGACTCGGACTACGACGCTGCTGTTCTTGACCTATCAAAGGGCAACGTTGGATTCTGGTTCATGGGTAACTGGGCAGAGCCTAACCTTCTACAGAACGACCCTGAGGGTTCGTACGGTGTAATGCCGCTACCAATCAGCAACAACGCTGCTGACTACGGTAACGACAGCATCTCTGTTGGTGTTCCTTTCTACTTCACCATCGACACCGAGCAGTCGACTGAAGAAGAGCGCGCCGGAGCAATCGACTTCCTAACCTGGTTGATCACCAGCGAAGAGGGACAGACCCACTACGCCGGTTCGATTGCAGACGACAACATGAGCTTCATCCCTGTTTACAAGGAGTTCAAGGTTGCCCCTACCACTTTCATGGCTAAGGCAATCGCTGACTACCTAGCAGCAGGCAAGTCGCTCGAGTGGATGAACAGCTACTACCCTGCTGGTGGACAGAACCTATACGGTGACGCCGCTCAGAAGTTCCTAGCTGGCAAGTCTGACCGTGCGAAGTTCACTGCAGAGTTCGCTAAGGCCTGGAAGGGCGCTGAGAAGACCTGGCGCTAAGCCGAGTCTTTTGAACTCAAATAAGTAGCTCTTGTGGCCCAAGTTTAGAATTAGGCTTGGGCCACAAGAGTTTCACCCCCATAAAGCATCAACAGAAAGAGGCAAGCTATGAAAGCCAGAGAACTGAAAAAGTTCGCCAGCTTTGCACTCATCCCCCTGACGATTTTCGTATTCGTCCTTTTGATCCCTTTCATTCAGGGTCTATTTCTAACTTTCACAAACTACGACGGCTTCAAGTTCGACAAGTTCGTAGCTTTCGATAACTACATCCAGTCTTTCCAAGACGAGAAATTCTGGTCCACCCTTTGGTTCACTTTCTCGTTCGTGATGGTTTCAATCGTCGCGGTGAACGTCGTAGGTTTCGGTCTAGCGCTACTAGTAACCGTGAAAATGAAGGGCGCCAACTTCCTGCGCACCCTGTTCTTCGTGCCTAACCTCATCGGTGGTGTAATCCTCGGTGTGATCTGGCAGTTCATTTTCGAAAAGGCGCTTACCGGTGTTGCCACCAACTTGAAGTGGGCAGACTGGCTTCAGACCAGCTTCCTGGCTGACCCTGGTACCGCATTCTGGGCCCTGATCATCGTTACCACCTGGCAGATGTCTGGTTACCTGATGATCATTTACGTGACCGGAATCATGAGCATTGAGAACGACGTTCTGGAGGCAGCCCGCATCGACGGCGCTTCGCCATTGCGCACCCTGATCAGCATCAAGATGCCGCTGATGGCTCAGGCCTTCACCATCT
Organism: Actinomycetota bacterium; assembly: GCA_039806025.1. Taxonomy (GTDB): domain Bacteria; phylum Actinomycetota; class Actinomycetes; order Actinomycetales; family Microbacteriaceae; genus Rhodoluna. The sequence goes on from JBDKLJ010000014.1 coordinate 6,102, forward strand.
CGCTGTTCCTCAGCCTTCGTTCAGCATTCATGGCCTACGACGTAAACCTGGCTCTAACCAACGGTGGTCCTTACGGATCAACCGAATTGATTTCGATGCACATTTACAAAGAGGCTTTCTACAACGCACACTTTGCAACCGGTCAGGCTAAGGCAGTGATCATGTTCTTGATCATCGCTCTTGCCGCACTGACCCAGGTAGCGATCAGCAAGCGCATGGAGGTCCAGCGATGAAAAAACTACACATCGGACGTAAAGTCACTTTCATCCTCGGTCTTGGTTTGGCCATTGTCTATGCAATGCCTTTCCTCCTAGTGATTCTGAACTCGCTCAAGGGCAAGTACGCGATCCTAGAAGATCCGATCTCCTTCCCTAAGAAGTTTGAATTCAGGAACTTCACCAAGGCGCTAGAGCGCATGCACTACTGGACCACTTTGACCAACTCGGCCATCATCACCACGGCCAGCTTGATCTGTCTAATTGTGGTTTCGTCGATGCTTGCTTATTACCTAGCTCGCAAGCACACCACTTTCTCGAAGGCAATCTTCATGGTTTTGGTGGCTTCGATGATTGTTCCGTTCCAGGCTCTGATGATTCCGTTCACCAGCTTCTACGGCGGCAAGGGAACCATGGGATTCCTTCACTTCCTAAAAGAGCTGAGCCAGGTTGGTCTGGTCTTCTTCTACATCGGTTTCGGTGTGGCAATGACCACCTTCCTCTACCACGGCTTCATTTCGAACATTCCTTACGAACTGGACGAAGCAGCGAAGCTAGATGGAGCGTCTGACCTAGGCGTGTTCTGGAGAGTTATCTTCCCAATGCTGACCCCGGTTACCGCAACCGTTGCCATCATTAACGCACTCTGGATCTGGAACGACTTCCTGCTTCCATGGCGTGTGCTTGGAACCAACTCGGAAAGTGTCTGGACCTTGCCACTATCGACCTACACCTTCTACGGAATGTACTCCTCAGAGTACGGTCTAGCGATGGCTGGTCTGCTCCTTTCGGTCACCCCGATTGTGATCTTCTACTTCATCCTGCAGCGCCAGATCATCTCTGGTATCTCTTCGGGTGCAGTGAAGTAAAGAACCTAAGAGAGGCGGGGTCAGAAATGGCCCCGCTTTTCGTTTAAGGAGCAGAATAAGAGAATGAGATTCTTGATCAACGTAATCGACAGCCAATCGAATTCTGCCACTGGCGACGAGATGGCAGCCATTGACGCATTCAACGATGGCCTTAGAGCAAACGGCCATTGGATCACAGCCGCGGGAATAGAGGGACCAAAGGGTTCGATTCTGATCGACAACCGAGGCGGCGCTGACGAGGTCGTCCATGCCCCGCTCTATGACAACGACGAATACGTCAGCGGCTTCTGGCTCATCGAGGCAAAAGACGAAGCCGAAGCTCTACAGCTTGCCAAGGCCGGTTCCAAGGCCTGCAATCGACGAGTAGAACTGCGGAAGTACCTCTAGTAAATGCTCAACTTCAACGACGAAGCCTTCATCGAAAACCCGTATCCAGCTCTCGCAGAACTTCGCAAAACCGGCAAGCCGTTCTGGCACAAGGAAACCGGCCTCTACCTTGCCGCAACTCACGCCGATGCAAACGCGGTACTTAGAACCAGAACCCTGGGGCGAATCTTCAAGCCTCGAACACCAGAGGAAGATTGGTCGACCTTCAACTGGCTTCACAGCGACAGCCTGCTTGACAGCGAACCCCCAAAACACACGAGGCTTCGCTCACTGCTGGTCAAAGCTTTCAACAAGAACAAGATCGACAGCCTAAAACCGGATGTCGAACAAATCACGCAAAAACTTCTCGACGAAATCGAAGTCAAGCTCCAAACCACTGGATCCTTCGATGCCATCGGCGACTTCGCTGAACCGTTACCAGTGAAGGTAATCGCCAAACTCCTCGGCTTCCCAGATGAAGACGAACACCTGCTTCGTCCCTGGTCTCAAGCCATCGTAAAGATGTACGAGGTGAATCCAAGCCCCCAGGTGCAACTTGAAGCCCAGCAGGCCAGTCAAGAATTCGCCGACTACGTCAAAGGCCTAATGGAAGACCGCAAGCGCAATCCGGGCACCGACCTCATCAGCGACCTGGCGGCCGTCGAAGAAGATGGCGAGCGCCTCAATGCTCAAGAACTTATTGCCACCTGCGTTCTGCTGTTGAATGCAGGTCACGAGGCCAGCGTAAACGGGTTTGGAAACGGACTGGTTGCCCTCCTGAACAACGAGGAACAGCTCAACCTCTACCGCTCCAACCCTTACGGCCTTGCTGCGACGGCGATCGACGAGTTCATCCGCTTCGACGCACCGCTCCACCTCTTCGAGCGCACCGCGACTGAGGACACCGAAATCGGCGGAGTGACCATTCGAGAAGGTCAGAAAATCGCTGCCCTCCTCGGCTCGGCCAACCGCGACGAAGCCATCTTTGAGAATCCAACCACCATGGACATCACCAGAAGCCCAAACCCCCACATTGGTTTCGGAGCGGGAATCCACTTCTGCATCGGAGCACCACTAGCCCGTATGGAAATGACCACATCGCTACCAGCACTCTTCGCCAAATACCCAAACCTCGAACTGGCTGCAGAGCCAAAGCGACGCCCTGGCTTCGTGCTTCGCGGCTACGAGAAAGTGATTGTGAAATGAGCAAAGAACTAACCACCTGCCTGTGGTTCAACCAGAACGGTCGCGAAGCAGCCGAGTTCTATGTGAGCGTCTTCCCAAACAGCAAGATGATTTCGCAGTGGACCACCCCGGTTGAGACGCCTGGCAACGAAGCAAATACGGAAGTCACCATTGATTTCGAAATCTTCGGCCAAAGGTTTCTGGCTCTAAATGGCGGGCCGATGTTCACTCATTCAGAAGCGGTCTCGTTTGTGATCCCCTGTGAAAACCAGGACGAAGTAGACCACTACTGGGACCTCCTAACCAAAGACGGCGGAGAGGAAAGTCGCTGCGGCTGGCTCAAAGACAAGTTCGGCATTTCTTGGCAGATCACTCCAACCGAAATGGGCAAATACCTTGGTGGCCCAGATGCAGCCGGCCGCCAGCGAGCCACCATGGCCATGCTGCAGATGAACAAGCTCGTGCTAGCCGACCTCAAATCCGCCTACGAAGGTATGAGCTAAGACTGGAAGTTTAGCCAAACGCGCTAAGCCGCAACCGCAACCATTACTTCGTTGTGTCTCAGCGGCCCAGGCGTGAAGGGTGGGTTGTAAACCGCTCCGATAATCCGACCAACCGGCTTTAGCCCTTCGGCCGCGATCAGTTCCATTAACTTTTGAGTCTGAGCCTGCTGCTTACTCTCAGCCCAACTGCCGCGGTAAACGACTGCCGCGAACAGCCCGCCAGGTACTTCGCGAATGGTGATTCCAGCGTCGTTGGCTTCGGGAATACCGCCCTTGCGAACGTCCTCGGGGATCACGAACGAAATCTTCCAGCCGCCTTCGTGAGGCTCCTGACGAACCGGCTTGGTCATTTGAATAGGCATGGCCTTGCTGTTGCGCCCCTGAATGTAGCCAAAGAGTCTTGAGAAGGCGTAGCTGCTGGCGGAATTCAAACTTCCCGCATTCGGAATGAAGCACTCGGCGATCCAGAACGACTCATACTTTCGGAGTTCTAGGGCGCCAGACTTTCGAACCAGTTCATACTTTGGCTGCTCGAGAGCCATTACTTACGCCTACGGCTTCTGATCAGCCCAAACAAAAACGTGAGAACACCGAATGAAGTGAAGCCAACAAATCCCCAGATGTGCTGATTAGCAACCTCTTCACAACTTTGAAAAACTTCCGCGCCGCTTACAACACACGCGGTTGGTTCAACGTAGCCAATGATCGACGCCAAGCCCATAGCTATGGAGATGGTTGCAAGCATTGCCAGACTGTTGTTTTTCATTTCGCCTCCAATCCAACAAACCTGCTTCTAGGCCAAATCATTCCTTGCATCAAATACCACGCTGCCGTCAATCATGGTTAGCGAGACCCCGAAGTTGGAAAGTGAAGACGTGTGAGGGTCATGATCCAGAAGCACCAGATCGGCTCTGGAGCCGACACCAACGGGAGGTTGGAAGTCCACGGACGCAAACAACGCCTCGCCCACAGTCAAAACCTCTGCTGGATTCCAAGGCTCATCGCCTTCGCGAGCGCGAAGCACCGCTGCCTGGATGGCACCCCAGGGATCAATCGGCGCCACCGGTGCATCGGAGCCCAGAGCTAGCGGAACGGCTGATCTCAACATCGTTCCAAAAAGGTAGCAGCGGTCTTGGCGGTCTGGCCAATGTTTGAACGTCATCTCTCGGTCGTCCACGAGGTGAAGCGGTTGCACGCTCGCCCCGATTCCCAACCTGCCCATTCGGTGAACGTCTTCGACCTTGAGCAGTTGTGCATGCTCGATTCGACCCTTAGCACCGGTTGCCTCAAACGCATCGATAGCATCGGTTCCAGCGGCATCGCCGATGGTGTGAAGCGAGATCTCTAAACCGCCCGCTTTCGCCTTGGAGAGCAACTCAATCATCTCGGGAAGTTTGTAATTCTGTTTCCCGTTAGGGTGGCTTGCGCTGGTTCCGTATGGTTCGCAACAATACGCGGTCATCGTGCCAAGCGAGCCGTCCGAGATCATCTTCAGTGACCCCATCTCGACCAATGGAGCCAACTGCGTCCCAGTCTTCACCCCATCGGCTAGTGCCTTATTCAAAACGTGAGGATAAACCGCCACTTTCACACGAAGTTTTGGAGCTCCTGCCGCAACAAACTTCGGCCAGAAGTCGTAGTCATCCGCAAACTCGTAATCACGAATTCCAACGATGCCCTGTGCGTGAGCTGCCTTGATGGCGCTGGTGTACCGGTCATAAACCGAACCACTTCCCGCCTCGAGCTCAGGGATTCGAGGCATGAGCTCAAACCAAGGGGTCTCCTCCATAAGCTCCGGATAAACCGAAAGACCTAGAGCTTTATATGCCGCTGAGTTCAACCAACCGCAATGAACGTCGCCAGAAATCAAGACGGTCGGAATGTCTCCGGTTACCTCATCCAACTCCCTGGTGCCAGCAGGCGACGTCCAAGTGGATTTCCTGAAACCAGCCCCGATGATTACCTCGGCCCCTGAAACCACCTGCTGCTTCACAAGCTCCAAAACTTCGGACGCTTCCAAAGCGCTCGAGAGGTCTAACCGAGAAGAACTCTCACTCCAAAGTCCCATGTGAACGTGCTGATCCCAAAGCCCGGGGATAACCCAACGACCTTCACCATCGATAACTGTCTCCCCCGGATTGGGTGACAATCCCAGACCGGTTTCCACAACCACACCGTCTGCGATACGCACGTCAACGGCATCGGCATCCGAGCCCTCGAGGCGAACTACCCTTACCTGCTTCAGCAGGAAATTAGTGTGTGCTTGCATGTGCGGCCAATCAATTTCTAGGTCTACCGCGACTTTATCAAGTGAAAGTAAAAACCCGGCTCTCGTGAGAAGAAACCGGGTTTTTGTGCGCTTGGAGGGACTCGAACCCCCAACCTTCTGATTCGTAGTCAATCAAATCAAATAACTGTTTTGCTAAAGTCATCGCATTTTCTAAAATGCCAATGTCACCAGTTCTTCACGGATTTGTGATCTACCGATAAGCGGCGAACTCCAGGAAACTCTAATTTCACCCTCGCTGGTCGTGAAAGTAGCTTCCACAATATCAAAAGTCTTAAGGTTGGCATAAAGCGCTGACTCAAAATTCTTCTGTTTTCGCACGATATTCAAAAGGGAATCTGCTTGGTGCGTATTCATGTAAAGGCAGATTTCATAAACAATCTCTTTGGTAAGCCAATCTGACATGCTAATTCGCCTTTTGCCCAACGTGATATTCATCACGTGCTTTTTGTAGCCATCGCTTATAACGCGCTGACTTCTCTTTCAGTCCGACTAGTACGACACCTACCGGCGCATCATCGCGGAAATACCCGATTGCACAGTCTCCTGAAAGTTCTCCCTCGAGAACTTCCTGACGATTCGAGAGTCCAAGCATGCCGAAAGAACTCATTCTCGTTTCACCTTGATCGGACCAGAACCACGGCATCACTGAAATTGGTGTTAATTCATCTTTTCCCAGCCCGAGATCGCTAAGGAGGGTACGAGCACCAAAATTCGCAGTGTCAATCGCGGTTTGCCAATGTTCAATTCTTAGAGGCGGGGCATCAAAAAGTGGATTTGCAAAACGAGCAACGTCCCCTACGACGACAACCCCAGCATTTCCGCCTGCGCGCAAATACTCGTCGCACAGCACACCATTAGAAAGGTCCAAATTATTATTTTCCAGCCACTCTGTGTTTGGAATTGACCCAATTGTTTCGAGAACCAGGTCGGCATGCAATTTGCGTCCGTCAGTAAGTACGACTTCCTGCACTTTACCTTCGCCTTGGAGCTCTGCTATCGAAACTCCCATATGAAAGCGAACCCCGTCCTCTTCATGGCGACGTTGAATTTCTGCGCCAACCATTTTTCCAAGTGGAACTTGCATGGCAACTTCGTCCATAGCAACAACATCCACCTCGCAGCCAAGTTTTCTGGCTGTTGAAGCGACTTCACAGCCGATGAACCCTGCTCCAAGAATCACCAGCTTGAGACCTGATGTTAGTTTGTCCTTGAGGGCGACTGCATCGTCCAGAGTCCTTAGTATGACGCGCCCAACTTGCGGCCCAGGCGCGTTCAGGCGACGAGACTTAACGCCAGTTGCAATCACTAGACCTTCATAAGTTAACGACTCGCCGTTTGAAAGCTCCACGCGCTTCTCATCTATCTTGAGTGCGGTGGCTGCTACTCCCAATTTCCATTGAATGTCGGATACAAGTGGACTGAGTTCGAATTCAAGATCAGATGGAGAATCCTCACCCCAAAGTAATTCTTTAGACAAAGGCGGCCGATTGTATGGCATGTGATTTTCTGCAGAAATTACTGTGATTTCTCCAGACCAGCCTTCGCTTCTTAGCCGCTCAGCGGCCCTAAGTCCGCTTAGTGATCCACCAATAATGAGTATCGACATGATTTTCCTTAACTAAATGTCTGCGAGTATTGAGTTGGCCCAGGTCACTGCGAGTTCATCTGTCACCGACATATCCGAGGCATCGTGACGACCAATTGCCCCGACTCGAGTGGCGCCAAGCGCAGTAAGCGCCTCGTCGATAATTTCACTTCCTCGGCTGTAAGTCTTGAGGTAGGCGGAATCTCCTCGACCAAACATTGCATATCGAAGACCAGCCAAGTTCGGTTTCTCACTTAGCAGAGCTGTATGAAAAGGTTGCGCACTGTATGGCAATTCACCTTCACCATAGGTTGAGCAAATCATTATGTAAAAGGCATCCTTATCCAGCGCATTCACATCTGTATCAGACATGTTCTGAATGTGAGTTTCATGATGCGGGGACAATGAGTCTGCGATATCCTCTGCAGTTAGCTCGCCGCCACCGGATTCTGTTCCAAACAGGATGTTGATTTTCATTTCTTCCTTCATTAGCTAGGTGATTTTTAGAATATTTTCGGGTCGATGCTTTCAAGCCGACCACCGATAAACCACTCGGTGATGTAAAGCCTGCCATTGTGTTCGCAAATCCCATGAGGGCTGTTGAACCCGCCGACGGATACTTCTGGCTTTATTGGTAGTCCTTGTTCATCTGGACTGTTTGGCCAGCAGGCTTCGTTATGTTTCCGGGTTCTTGCCTTTTCTAGTGTTCGAATGAAGTCGCCCTCCAAGGAGAATACAGACACTCCGCCAAATAGTTCAGTGACAAAAATATGATTGCCGACTCGTACGATTGATGAAGGGCTGTCTAGGATCTCGCCTCCAAATGCGTTGACAAAATCGCCGGATTCGTTCAACACTACGATTCTGTGATTCGTGCGATCCGCTACATATAGATAGAAAGTATTGCCTTCGCGCAAAATTGCGATTCCATGTGGGCAATCGAATTTTGTGCCTGAATCTTCGCCGTCGATCGAGAACAAGTACTCGCCTTGGGCCGAATATTTGTGTATCAAACTCGTGGCATAGCCATCGGCGACCCAAATTTCTGAAGTGCCGCCGAGTGAATCATCAACGGCAATTGAAGTCGGGCTCCAGTCAAGCTCTTCATAGGCCGAAATCTTAGGTTTCGCAAGTTCCAGATTGATCTTGCCAGTGTTGGAATTGATAATGGCTGCCCGACCTGGGCCTTGACGACCTTCGTAGTCGGATGTTTCGGCATTGAAGTACATTCGGTGACCAGGATCCGCAATTGCCAGCTCTGAACCCTGCGAGCAGAGTTGAATTGAATGATGCTCTGTCAATTCACTCTGGATTATTTGAATATCACCAGAAGGATTAATTGCAATTAGTGCATTTCCCTCTGGATGTGCGCAATAGATCAAGCCGTTCTCATTTACTGCGATTCCTGAATGCATCCAACCTTTGCCTTTTGGCAAATATTCGGTGAGGTCCTGCCACCCTGCAACATCTGACGAAGGCATGATTTTTACTTCACATCGAATCGGATGGGAACGTTTTTCCAAACGTACATATTTGGAGAGCTTGGGTAGAATGTTGCAGGTTCTGAGAGTTCATACTCGCCTAACAACGGGAGGACTTCTTCGAGAACGATAGTCGCTTCAAGCCTTGCCAGAGGAGCGCCTAGACAACGGTGCAATCCTTCGCCAAAGCCAAAATGGCGGAACTTGCCGCGCGAAATATCGAACTTGTCGGGATTCTCAAACTGTCTATCGTCTCGGTTAGCTGCACCGGTAACTAGGACAACGCGGCTCCCAGCCGGAATTGTTGTTCCGTGCAACTGAACATCACGAATTGCCGTGCGAGCGGTTTCTTGGAGAGGAGAAGACCAGCGCAAGGTTTCTTCGATGGCGTCTGAGACTCGACTTGGATCTGCCAAAACAAGTGCGCGCTGTTCAGGATTTTCTGCCAGCAGTTTAAAGACTGATCCGATTAGACCTGCGGTAGATTCGACCCCTCCTAAAAATAGGAGAGTTAGAAGTCCGAGAACTTCTGAATCTTCAGTTACTTCACCATCAACAAATGGTTTCCCTTCAATTTCCGCGTTCACAATGTGAGTCAGAAGATCATCACTTGGGCGCTTTCGGCGATCCTCAATTAGCTCTTTGAAGTAATTTCGAATGTTTTCCGCTGCTGCCTTTGAAATCGGGGTGAGCTCCGGGCTGTTTGGCTCTCGGTGTTTGAGTTGATGAGTCCACTTCTCTAGTTGAGCAAACTTCTCGTCATGCACAGACGGCAAACCCAGAAGATTAAAGAACACATCGAAGGGTAGTGGCCAGGCTAACTCTTGCGCGATGTCCACATGACCCTTGTCTTTCCATTGGGCAACTAGGTCACGCACAGCCTGGCGGATTGGGTGTGAACGCTTAGCAACGGCTGCCGGCTGGAAAAAAGGTTGAACAATTCTGCGAACTTGATCATGGCGAGGGTTGTCCATGTAGGCAAAGTTACCGGCATTTGTTTGTTCTCCCGTAGCGTCGATATCCATGCCCTCAAAGTTTCTGAAGGTGTCAGAATCTAGAGCCGCCATCGCAACATCCTCGAATCTAGTTAGTGCATACCAGCCCCACTCATTGCTGTGATAGACAGGCCGCTCATTGCGCATCCAAGCGTATGTACCCCATGGGTCATTTGTATAAAAAGTTGGGTCAAAAGGGTTGTATTCCGAGACTTCTTTGCCGGTATTCATCGCAAATCCTTTACTGAGTAGAGCGCTCTATTTTGTATGGTAAAAAAATACAGGTCAAAAGTTCGCTTGTCAAATGTTTCGAGAATTGGATTTGTTTTTGCCAGAACTTTCTCGAATTACAAGAGTTGGTTCCAGAACGATAGCCTCAAATTCTCGGCCGGGTTTTTCGATCCGAGCCAATACCCTTTCAAAGGCTAATTCGGCAAGCTGCTCGGGTTCTTGCCGCACAGAGGTTAGCGGTATCTCCGAGCGGGCTGAGGCTTCAGAGTCATCCCAGCCAATTACAGAAATATCTTTTGGCACAGACAAGCCGGCGTACTTAAAGTGGGTTGAAGCTGCGATGGCTACGTCGTCGTTATACGCAATTATTGCCGTTGGGCGAGTTGCAAGTTGCAGCACGATGTCTGCCGCCTTCTGGCCATCTATCGAGTCTTCGCCACCGGCGATTACCTGTACGTACTCCCCCAGCCCAGCGGCTTTCATGGCCTTTTTATAACTTTCTCTGCGAGCAGCAGCAATCAAACCAGAGCCACCATCAATGTGGGCGATCGACTTGTGCCCAAGGCCAGCTAGATGTCCAACGGCCAGGTGCATTCCTGAATCATCAGATGTTCGAATGGTATCCACCGTGGGCTGAGATACTTGCCAGCCCACAACTGCGATTGGAAGCTGGCCCGCAAAAATTGGCTGCTTCTTTGCTGGTCCGAGCATTATCAAGCCGGCAAGCCTAAAGTCCAGCAACCCTGATACCGCTTTTGTCTCATTACGTTCGGGCGTGACCGCACTCAATACCAGCGTGTATCGATGTTTTTCTGCCGCGGCATACAGACCGTCGAGTAGCTTCAGATGAAAACTTCCTGCTACTCCAAAAACGACACCAATAATTCTTGAATCTGTACTGGCAAGTGCTCGCGCTCGGATGTCAGGACGATAACCCAATTCGTTTGCTTTGGCCCTGACAATCTCGCGAGTCTTTTCAGTTGCACCGGGAGCATTGCGCATAACGATAGATATGAGGGCGCGTGAGTAACCCGTGGCTGCGGCAACGTCTTCTAATGTGACGGTTGTTTTTTTCTGTTTCATATCATTGCAAAAATTCTAATTTACTTAAGTTAGCGCGTTTCAGGTAGTCATTCAGACTTTACTTGACCTAAATAGGTGGTTTCATTTGATTGACAAACAAGAAACATGAAACATGTAAAGCAACTTCCATCATTTTTGTGCGTCTGAAAAATGCGTCGCGAGAAAACCATTCATCTCAATTGGAGCCAGACATCAAATCCTAATGCCTTGAATAACTAATTGGGATGTCTCGGGCAAAGTAAAAACCCGGCTCTCGTGAGAAGAAACCGGGTTTTCGTGCGCTTGGAGGGACTCGAACCCCCAACCTTCTGATCCGTAGTCAGATGCTCTATCCGTTGAGCTACAAACGCATTTGTTTTGTTGGGTTGTTGCCCAGAGGCAACCTAAGAAGTTTACAACAGGTAGTGCCTAATGCGCTAGCCCGAGTAATTCCTGCAGCTCTTCAGCGGTGCTGACTAGGTAGTCGGCCCTGGCGAACTCGTCCTCGGTTCCGAATCCCCACTTCACGAGGCAAACCTCGATGCCGTGTTCACGAGCGCCATCGACGTCATAGATGCGATCACCAATGAGTAGCGGCTTAGTTAGGTCGGCTCCAGTTTTTTGTAATTCGTTTAGTGCGTAGTCGAGGACCTGCGATTTGCTATGACGGGAGAGATCGTTAGACGCGGTTCCGAGTACATCGAAGTATTTGAGGAAGTCGAAGTGTTCACCAACCAGAGTGGTTCCAACCAATGCTTTTGAGGTTGCAAGCGACTGCGGAATGCCGGCCTCTTTGATTCGTCGCAGTGTTTCGATCACGCCAGGGTAGACGGTTGCGTTTAGAGCTCCGCCGTGGTTGAGGTAGTAGTCGCGGTAGGTTTTCAGACACTCCTGAACTAGCTCGGCGTCATACCCGAGAACGTCGCCGAAGGTGTGAGCGAGTGGCGGACCCATGAATGGTCGCATCTGCTCGTCGGTGAGGTCTGGTAGTCCGAGAGTTTGGAAAGTGTGGTGAAAGGATGCGAAGACACCTGGGCTCGAATCGATGATCGTGCCGTCGAGATCCCAAAGGATGGTCGTGAATTTGGTCATTTGAGTCGGTGTCTCGCTTCGATGATCTGACCCCAGTAGGTGGCTCCGATGATTAGCGCGGCGCCGATGATTCCGGCCGGCCCGAGAACCTCATGGGCAATGACTGCGGCGATTAGGGTCGACCAGATCGGTTCGGTGCCAAGTAGCAGGCTTGCTCTCGATGCCGAGGTGTGCTTGACGGCCCAGTTCATTCCGATGAACGCGAACGAGGTGCAGAGCACGGAGAGGAAGACCATGTTGAGCCAGTCGTTGGTGTTGTAGGTCAGGGCGGTGTTCCAGGCATCTACAGGGTTTAGCGCGAGCATGATCACACCGGAAGTGCTGACGGTGATGGTCGTGAGGTTCACCATAGAGATTGGTTTGCCTTGGGTGACGCGACCAAGGATGACGAAGTGGAAGGTGCGAATCACCATTGCCATAAACATAA
>JBDKLJ010000015.1:0-17760 GCA_039806025.1 Actinomycetota bacterium
CAGCAACAATCACTACCGTCGCCGTGTTCCTTCCAATCGCTTTGGTTGGCGGACTCGTAGGTGAACTATTCCGTCCGTTCTCCTTCACATTCTCGATCGCTCTTATCGCATCGCTGTTTGTGTCACTGACCATCGTTCCGGTGTTGGCTTTCTGGTTCCTCAAGGCACCGGCTGCCCAAGACTTCAAGTCTGCGGCCGCCGCTGCCAAGCATGCCGAGAAGGTTCGCGCAGAAGAGGAAGCCAAGGAGCGCAAGAGCTGGCTACAGCGCGGGTACCTACCGGTAATCACCAAGACCCAAAAGCACCCGATCATCACCATCGTGGCCAGCGTGATCATTCTGATCTTGACCTTCGGTATGACCGCATTCTTGAAAACTGACTTCATCGGTTCAAGTGGTTCGAACTCAATGATCGTGAACCAAAACCTTCCTGCGGGGGCAACTCTTGCAGACCAGTCGGAAGCGGCGGCAAAGTTTGAGAAGTTGCTCACCACCGAAGAAAAAGACAAGGTTGATGTGGTTCTAACCACCATCGGTTCCAGCGGCGACGCCAGAACTGCCCTGGGTCTTGCCGCCGGTGGTATTCAGCACCAGATCACTTTGAAGGCCGGCGTAGACATGGCCGCCTTCAAGGAGAAACTCTTGAAAGCTGCCGAAAGCGACACCAGCCTGGGTGAAATCAAGTACTCGGCCGCTGGTGGAGGTGGCTTTGGCTCTTCAAGCACCGTAGACGTGAAGGTTGTTGCCAAAGACGACGCCACCCTAGAGGAAGCAATCGCTACCGTACAAACCGCTCTAGACGGCTCGACCGGAACCACCGAAATCACCAACTCGATGGCCGAAAAGCAGCGCACGGTTCAGATCACCATCAACCGCACCAAGGCCGCTCAAAAGGGCCTAAGCGAAATCGCACTGAGCGGTATCGTTGCCGGTCTGATGCAACCAACCTCGATTGGTTCGATCAACGTGGACGGCGTTGCCACCGATATCTATGTTGTGCCTAAGAAGCCAGCAACTACCCTGAAGCAGATCAAGAACCTGAAGATTCCAACCATGGTTGGCGAGGTCAAGCTTTCGAGCCTGGCCAAGGTTGAGCTCGCTCAAATTCCGGTTTCGCTAACTACCGAAAAGGGTGATCGCACCGCTAAGGTTCAGCTAACACCAGACGGCAAGAACCTGGGTGCTACCACCAAGGACGTAACCGAGCGACTAGCCAAGGTCAAAGACCAGCTTCCAGCCGGTGTCACCGCAACGCTCGGTGGTGTGTCACAGCAGCAGGCAGAGTCATTCGGTCAGCTTGGCACTGCCCTACTGGCCGCAATCGCGATTGTGTTCTTGGTAATGGTTGCGACCTTCCGAAGCATTAAGCAGCCTTTGGTCTTGCTAATTTCGATTCCGTTTGCAGCAACCGGTGCATTCGTTTCGCTACTGCTCTCCGACACCGCGCTCGACGTATCGGCACTCATCGGTATGTTGCTACTGGTCGGTATCGTGGTCACCAACGCGATTGTTCTGATCGACCTAATCAATCAGTACCGCTCTGAGGGTAAGCCGATTCAGGAAGCAATCATGGACGGAGCTCGCCAGAGACTACGCCCAATCCTGATGACCGCACTTGCAACCATCTTCGCTCTAACCCCAATGGCCCTCGGTGCCACTGGTGGCGGTGGCTTCATCTCGAAGCCTCTGGCGATCGTGGTTATCGGTGGTCTATTCAGCTCTACCGTGCTGACTCTCGTCATCGTGCCAGTGCTCTACTGGCTGATCGAGGGTGGCAAGGAGCGAAAGGCTATCAAGGTTGCCAGGAAAGCAGCCAAGGCCTAACGAAAGTTAGAATTGGGGAGACCTCGGATGTCTGAGGTCTCCCCTATTTTTTAAGGCGTGATTACGATTAGCGACTACCTGGTATGGATCGACTGCGAGATGACCGGTCTAAATGTAGAAAAAGACTGCCTCGTTGAAATAGCCGTTGTCGTAACCGACTCTGAGCTAAACGTTCTCGACCCTGGTCTTGACCTGGTCATCAAACCAAATCCGGCATCGCTTGCTAACATGAACGAATTCGTCACCAACATGCACACCGAGTCTGGGCTCATCAACGAGTTTGATTCGGGGCTTGCGCTCGAAGAAGCAGAGCGCAAGGTGCTCGACTACATCCAGCGTTGGGTTTCTGACCCACGTCAGGCTCCCCTGGCCGGTAATAGCATCGGCACCGACCGCATGTTCATAAACCGCTACATGCCAACCCTTGACGAATTCCTCCACTACCGAAACATCGACGTGTCGAGCATCAAAGAACTCACCCGTCGCTGGTATCCAAAGGTTTATTTCCAGCTTCCAAAGAAAGACGGCGGCCACCGAGCGCTTGCCGACATCCTCGAATCGATTCACGAACTCAAGTACTATCGCAAAACCGTTTTTGTGGAACAGCCAGGCCCTACCACCGAACAATCCAAGGAAGCAGCCGCCTCTCTGTAGTGCTAAACTCTAAAGGTTGCCGAAAGGCTACATGGTGGGTATAGCTCAGCTGGTAGAGCACCTGGTTGTGGTCCAGGGGGCCGCGGGTTCAAGTCCCGTTACTCACCCCAAAGAAAAACCCCCGCGGAAATCCGCAGGGGTTTTTGAGTTTAAGAGTTACTGCCCTGCGCGCTCGATGATGAGCTCGCGCACACGACCCGCGTCTGCCTGACCCTTCATTGCCTGCATCACAGCACCGATAACAGCACCGGCAGCCTGAACCTTGCCTTCGCGAATCTTCTCTAGAACATCCGGTTGCTTGGCTAGTGCTTCATCGATTGCAGCCATCAGAGCGCCGTCGTCGGATACAACCTCTAGACCCTTAGCAGCAACAATCTCGCCAGGGTTTCCTTCGCCCGCCAGAACAGCAGCAAGAACTTCACGACCAATGCGGTCGTTGATCTTTCCCGCCTCAACCAAAGCGGCAAGTTCTGCCACCTGTGCTGCGGTGATGTTCATCTCTGAAACATCCTTATCTTCGGCGTTCGCCGTGCGAGCAATCTCGCCAGTCCACCATTTACGAGCGGCCTGCGGTGATGCACCGGCAGCTACGGTCCCTTCGATCTGATCTAGAAGCCCAGCATTGACGACATCGCGAAGTTCAAGGTCGCTTAGACCCCAGGCAGCCTGAAGGCGCTTACGGCGCTCCTGAGGGTTCTCTGGAAGAGAAGCACGTAGCGACTCAATAAGCTCGCGAGACGGCGCCACAGGAACCAAATCTGGCTCAGGGAAGTAACGGTAGTCATCGGCGTCAGACTTAGGGCGACCCGAAGAAGTGGTTCCCTTGTCTTCGTGCCAGTGACGGGTCTCCTGAAGGATGGTGCCGCCATTAGCCAGGATGTGCGCCTGGCGCTGAATCTCGTAACGAACCGCACGCTCAATCGAACGTAGCGAGTTCACGTTCTTGGTCTCGGTGCGAGTGCCAAGCTTTTCGGTGCCGTGTGGACGCAGCGAAACGTTAGCGTCGCAACGCACGTTTCCACGCTCCATGCGAGCCTCAGAAACATCCAAAGCCTTGACGATGTCGCGAATCGCACGAACATAAGCGGCAGCCAGTTCAGGAGCCTCAGCACCGGCACCAAATACCGGCTTGGTCACGATCTCAATCAATGGAACACCGCCACGGTTGTAGTCAACCAACGAGAACTCAGCACCCTGAATACGACCGGTGTTTCCACCTACGTGGGTCAGCTTTCCAGCGTCCTCCTCCATGTGAGCACGCTCGATGTTCACGCGGAACACGTTGCCAGAAGGAACCTCGATGTCGATGCCACCTTCGAAAGCGATTGGTTCATCAAACTGCGAAGTCTGGAAGTTCTTAGCAAGGTCTGGGTAGAAGTAGTTCTTGCGAGCAAAACGACCGGTTGGCTGAATCTCGCAACCGAGAGCCAAACCAATCTTGATCGCTGACTCAACAGCCTTCTTGTTCACAACCGGCAGAGCACCAGGCAAACCTAGGCAAACTGGGCAAACGTTGGTGTTCGGGTCATCACCGAAGTCGTTGCGGCAACCACAGAACATCTTGGTCTTGGTGTTTAGCTCAACGTGAACTTCTAGACCGATAACCACCTCGAACTGAGCCAGAGCCTGCTCGTAGTTCATTAGTTCAGCCTTAGCCATTAGGCACCTGCCTTTACTTCTGGAGCGAAGTCAATCATTCGCTTACCCCAAACGCCCTCATGAGCCGATTCCAAAACCGAACCAACCTCGTAAAGCTTCTTCTCGCCACGAGCCGGAGCCAGTAGCTGAATCGAGGACGGCAGCCCATCTTCATCAGCCAAACCGTTCGGTAGCGACATTCCAGGAATACCGGCAAGGTTCGCAGGGATGGTCGCGATGTCGTTTAGATACATCGCTAGCGGATCTTCCATCTTCTCCCCCAACTTGAACGCGGTGGTTGGAGCAGTTGGCGAAACCAATACATCGGCCTTCGCAAAAGCGGCATCAAAGTCGCGCTGAATCAGGGTGCGCACCTTTTGAGCAGAGCCGTAGTAGTCGTCGTAGTAACCACTAGATAGCGCGTAGGTACCAAGAATGATGCGTCGCTTCACCTCAGGACCAAAACCGGCCTCACGGGTAGCAGCCATAACGCGCTCAATGGTCGGATTACCCTCAGGAGTAACTCGCAAACCAAAGCGCACGCTGTCGAACTTAGCTAGGTTCGAGGACGCCTCCGCAGGCAAGATCAGGTAGTAAGCGGCAATCGCATACTGGAACGAAGGGCAAGAAACCGAAACAATCTCGGCTCCGGCAGCCTTTAGAAGCTCCAAAGATTCGTTGAATCGTGCCGAAACACCAGCCTGGAAACCTTCACCGGAAAGTTCCTGAATAACACCAACGCGGACTCCAGCCAGCGAACCGTTCTTCGCAGCCTCGACCATCGAGCCCAGAGACTCCGGCAGCGAAGTGCTGTCGCGCTCGTCGTGGCCAGCGATGACATCGTGCAAAAGTGCAGCATCCTGAACGTTACGAGCAACAGGGCCAATCTGATCCAAAGATGAACCCAGAGCAATCAAACCGTAACGGCTCACAGCACCATAGGTTGGCTTGGTTCCAACGGTTCCGGTCATAGCAGCCGGGTAACGAATCGAGCCTCCGGTGTCTGAACCAATGGCCAAAGGAGCCATAAAAGCACCGACGGCAGCCGCCGAGCCACCACCGGAACCACCAGGAATTCGATCCAAAGACCAAGGGTTGGCAGTTGCTCCGTAGGCCGAGAACTGCGTGGTCGAACCCATCGCGAATTCGTCTAGGTTGGTCTTACCTAGAATCGGCATCATCTCGGCACGAAGCTTGGCAACCACGGTCGAGTCGTATGGAGGAACCCAGCCCTCAAGAATCTTCGAACCGGCAGTGGTTGGTTCGTCAACGGTAGTCAGGTTGTCTTTCACGGCAACCGGCAAACCAGCCAGCGCAGGCAACTTCTCCCCTGCAGCACGCTTGCGGTCAACCTCAGCGGCAGTCGCCAAAGCACCCGCAGCATTTACGTGCAAAAACGCGTGAACAACTCCGTCAACTTCAGCAATTCTGTCTAGGTGAGCCTGAGTCAGTTCAACCGAGGTGATCTCCCCAGAAACCAACTTCTCCAACTGCTCTCTGGCAGTGAGCTTAATCAAAGACAACTTTTACTCCTCGTCCAAAATCGCTGCGACGCGGAATCGACCAGACTCTGAGTCAGCCGAACCAGAAAGCGCCTCTTCCTGGGTTAGCGAAGGAATTACAACATCTTCGCGATAAACATTTGTCATCGGAATCGGGTGGCTGGTTGCTGGCACATCACCGGCTACAGCAGCCTTTAGAGTTGCCGCCGAATCAACAATTAGACCTAATTGTTCGGCAAAACGATCAACTTCGGAATCTGTCACGTCGATTCGAGCGAGGTGAGCCAAATGCCTCACAACTTCGGGCGTAATTTCTGACAATGTAAAGTCCTTTTGGCGCGTAAATACGGGGATATCACAAGTCTACTTGACTTAGGTTTTTGTAGGTTTCAAGGGTAAGATTTTGACTTGTAGGTCCGATGGCGTGACCAAAAAGTTTTCCCAAACCAACAGGAGCAAACATGGCTGATGAATTCTCATTCGAGATGCGTGGCTACAAGAAGGAAGAAGTCGATCGCGTACTGAGCGACCTTCGTTCCGAGCTCGAGCACGTTCGTGACTACAACTACACCGCTTCCTCAGAGATCGAACAGCTCAAGGCTGAGAACGAGTCTCTAAAGAAGAAGAAGACCAGCCCTGGTTATGCCGAGCTTGGTGCCCAGTTCGAGAGCACCCTCCGCCTAGCCGAAGAGCAGGCTAAGAAACTTATCTCCGACGCCGGCCAGGACGCCATCCGTGTTCGTGAAACCGCTAAGGCAGAATCAGAGCAGCTAACCCGTCGCGCTCAGGCCAAGGCTGACCAGCTAATCGCAGAAGCAGAAGCACGTCTTGCAGAGTCGAAGATCGAAGCAGAGCGTCTAAGCAACGAGATCTTGAACAACGCTAAGAGCCGCGAAGCTGAAGCATCCGAAAAGATTGGAACCGCCCAGCGCGAAGCAGCCGCCATCAAGTCTGAGGGTGAGCGCTACGCAGCAGAGCTTCGTGCCCAGGTTCACCGCGAAACCGAAGAGGCTCGCGCTCTTGCAACCGAACTTAGCCAGCGCACCGCTCAGGCTCGCGTTGAGCTTGAAGCAGAACTTAAGACCAAGCGTGACGAAGCAGAGCAGGAAGCTCTTCGCCTCTACCAGAACGCCGTAGTCCAGGCTCAGCAGGTTACCGACGAAGCCAACTCGAACTTCACCGACGCATCGACCCGCGCAGCAGAACTGCTAAGCGAAGCCGACCGCATCAGCCGCGAAGCACAGGCAAGCTCGACCCAGATGATCGAAGACGCCCAGCGCACCGCTACCAACCTGATCAACCAGTCTCGTCGCCGCGCCGAAATGCTTTCCCGCAAGGCCGAGAGCTTCGCAAACAACGCAATCCGCGAAAGCGAAGAGCGTCTAACCAAGATGAAGACCGAGCGCGTTGAGATCGAAGAGTTCCTCAACTCACTCAAGGGTCTAATGTCTACCGACGCAATGGTTGCTGCAGACGAGAACGCTGCCAGCGCGGAATAGTTTCAAACTAAAACAACCTGCAAACAATGCGTTGCAGGTTGTTTTTTTTTGCGCGGCCGTAGACTGAAAAGAACAGATTGGGGAAAATCATGATTCAAAACCCATCCGCTTGGATGACTCCTTACGGTATTGCAATGCTGCTTGGAATTGCCTACCTTTTAGCCGCGACGGTGATGACTATCATCGGCCTGGTTGACATTTGGGGTAAATGGAACAAAGACAACACAACAAAAATAGTTTGGACTCTAATCAATGTTGTGCTTTGGCCAGTTGGTTGGATCGCTGTTGCAGTCTTCACCAGCAGCCAAAAGAAACAACTCGCTTAACTAATTCGCTGTAAGAACTCGGCTTCATCGATAATTTCGATGCCGAGTTCTTCTGCTTTAACAAGCTTTGAACCAGCGCCTGGACCGGCGACTAGGAAGCTGGTGTTCTTTGAAACTGAGCCTGCTGCTTTGCCGCCACGGGAGATGATTGCTTCTTCCGCCTGCTCACGGGTCATTTGAGTGAGGGTTCCGGTGACCACGATTGTCTTGCCGGTGAAGATGCCTTCTGCAGTTTCCTGGGTGAAGTTCGGTGTGGAGGTCTGAACGCCGCACTCTTGCCAGCGGGTGACGATGTTTTTGTGCCAGTCGACGGTGAACCATTCGATGAGGCTGTCGGCGATAATCGTGCCAACGCCGTCCACGGCTTCTAGTTCTTCCTTTTTGGCGTTGAAGATGGCTTCCAGCGATCCAAACTTGCTGGTGAGTGCCCTTGAGGCAACTGGACCAACGTGACGGATGTTTAGGGCTACCAAGATGCGCCAGAGTGGCTTTGTTTTTGCGTCTTCAAGGTTCTTGAGGAGTTTTATTGTGACTTCTGCTGGCGATCCGTCCTTCTTTTTGAAGTAGTCGGATTGCATGAGTTGTTCTTGGGTTAGAGCAAAGAGTTCTGCATCGGTTTTCAAGATGTCTTTGGTTAGTTCTATTGCTGTTACTTCGCCAAGAGCTTCGATGTCGAGCACTCCCCTAGAACCGATGAATGCGATGCGTTCTCGAAGTTGGGCTGGGCAGCTCTCAGAGTTTGGGCAGCGAAGGTCGATGTCGCCTTCGGACATTGGGCGTAGTTCGGCATTGCAGTCTGGGCAGTTCTTTGGCATGACGAAGGCATGCTCTTGCCCGGTTCTGAGGGCGATTACTGGGCCGAGGATCTCAGGGATTACATCTCCCGCTTTGCGGATGACGATGGTGTCGCCGATTAGTACTCCCTTGGCTTTTACTACGTCTTGGTTGTGGAGGGTAGCAAACTCGACTACTGAGCCTGCGACCTTGACTGGTTCAACGACCGCGTAAGGGGTTGCACGGCCGGTTCTTCCAACGGAGACGCGAATGTCTAGGAGTTTGGTGTTGACCTGTTCAGGTGGGTATTTGTAGGCGATTGCCCAGCGGGGTGCTCTTGAGGTGAAGCCAAGGTCCTGCTGCTCTTGAAGATCGTCAACCTTAATTACGACTCCGTCGATTTCGTGCTCTAGCTCGTGGCGCTTGGCTTCGAATTCGTCGATGAAGTTTATGACTTCTTGCGTTGTTTCAAGAACTTTGACTCTCGTTGAGGTTGGGAGGCCCCAGCTCTTGAGGATCTCGTAAGTTTCGGACTGGGTCTTTGCTGGGTTGTTCTGCCAGGCCCCGATTCCATGAACGAGCATTTGTAGAGGTCTTGATCTGGTTACTTCTGGGTCTTTTTGTCTTAGTGAACCGGAAGCGGAGTTTCTTGGATTGGCAAAGGGAGCTTTGCCTTCTTCAATTAGTTTGGCGTTGAGCTCTGCGAACTCTTTGACGGGGAAGAAAATTTCTCCGCGGACTTCAACCACGTCCGGGTGGTTTTCACCTTGGAGTTTTTGTGGGATTGATTTGATGGTGAGGACGTTTTGGGTCACGTCCTCGCCGACTACGCCGTCGCCGCGGGTTGCCGCTGATTTGAGGATTCCCTTTTCGTATCGCAAGTTTATGGCGAGGCCATCGATCTTGAGTTCTACTAGGAGTTTCTTGGTGGTGGTTTTTTGGATCCAGGCTTTGAGTTCGTCTTTGGTGAAGACGTTGTCGAGGCTCATCATCCGTTCTCCGTGGGTTACGGGAGCGAAGGCTTGGTTGGCTGAGCCGCCAACGGTTTGGGTTGGTGAGTCGCCGGTGATTAGTTCAGGGAACTGGTTTTCGAGTTGTTCGAGTTCACCCAGGAGGGAGTCGTATTCGGCGTCGGAGATTAAGACAGTGTTGCCTTCATAGTAGGCGCGACGATGGGTGTTGATCTGGTCAACGAGTTCGTTGACTCTTTTCTCGGCTTCGTCGTGGTTCATTCGTCTTCCTCTGGGGAAACCGCGGAGACGGTTCGGTCGATGGTGAACTGACCTAGAACTCGGCTGCCCTCATAGATTACGGCCGTTTGGCCCGGGGCTACGCCAAGGATGGGTTCTGGGAGGGTTACCTTTAGTTCGTTTTGGGTGAGTTGGGCTAGGCACGGGACA
The DNA here is from genome assembly GCA_039806025.1 of Actinomycetota bacterium. Taxonomy (GTDB): domain Bacteria; phylum Actinomycetota; class Actinomycetes; order Actinomycetales; family Microbacteriaceae; genus Rhodoluna. Next base: position 9,617 of record JBDKLJ010000015.1, read on the forward strand.
GGTTCGGCATGAGCGCGGACTTGGACTTCAGCTTGGAAAGGTGTTTCTGGGTTCTCTTTGGCTTTGCCACACCAGGAGAACTTTTGGCCGGCTAGTTCGTTTACGGCTAGGGCCGCTTGCGGGCCCACGATGACTTCTTTGCTCTTAGGTCGGATTTCTAGAACGTAGCGAGGCTTGCCGTCTTTGGCAGGGCGTTCGATGGAGAGGCCTTTGCGTTGGCCAACGGTGTAGTTGTGGGTGCCGGTGTGGGTGGCGAGGACGTTGCCATTGCGGTCTTTGATGACGCCTGGTTCTTCTTGGAGTTTCTCCCCTAGCCAGCCTTGGGTGTCGCCGTCTGGGATGAAGCAGATGTCGTAGGAGTCGGGCTTTTGGGCGACGGCAAGGCCTCTTGTTTCTGCTTCCTTGCGGATGGTTGCCTTGTCTGATTCAACTCCGATTGGGAATATGACGTGCTTTAGTTGCTCTTCGGTTAGGACGCCGAGAACGTAGCTCTGGTCTTTGGCTAGGGCTGGGGATCTGTGAAGTTCTAGGTGACCGTTGTTCTCTTTGACGGTGGCGTAGTGGCCGGTGGCGATGGCGTCGAAGCCGAGAGCGAGAGCCTTTTCCATTAGTGCGGCGAACTTAATGCGCTCGTTGCAGCGCATGCAGGGGTTGGGCGTGCGGCCTGCCTGGTATTCGGCGATGAAGTCGTCAACGATGTCGTGTTTGAAGCGTTCGGAGAAATCCCAGACGAAGAATTTGATACCAAGCAGATTGGCCACTCTCTGGGCGTCCATGGAGTCTTCGATGGTGCAGCAGCCGCGTGAGCCGGTTCTTAGGGTTCCAGAATTGCGGCTGAGGGCTAGGTGAACGCCAACCACTTCGTGGCCCGCGTCGACGGCTCTGGCGGCTGCAACAGCACTATCTACGCCGCCGCTCATCGCGACCAAAACCTTCATAAGAAGATTTTACCTTTAGGCGTTGAGCCCAGCCTTGAGGGCTTGCTCGTGGACTTGCGGAAGGATTTCGAGGAACTTGTCGACTTCTGCTCTCGTGGTGTCGCGTCCTAGGGAGATTCGCAAGGTTCCGGTGGCTTCTTCTTCGGAGCGACCCATGGCGAGAAGCACATGGGATGCTCTGGCAACGCCGGCCGTGCAGGCCGAGCCGGTTGATACCGCGATGTCGTGTTGGTCGAATAGGTAGAGCATCGAGTCGCCCGAGCAGCCTGGGAAGGTGAAATGGGCAAGATCTGGAAGGCCAGGGGCTGAGCCTCTGGAGAACCTCGCGTCTGGGATTTTCGAAGTAACTCCGCTGGTTAGGTGGGTAAGCAGTTCGTGCCTGGCCCAGCCATCGGTGGCGAGCTTGGATGTGGAAAGCCTGGCAGCCGTTGCGAAGGCTCTGGCTCCCGCAGCGTTCATGGTGCCGCCACGAATGTCGCGTTCCTGACCACCACCCTGTTGCAGGCTCTGGAGCTTTGCGGATCTAGCAACAATTAGTGCGCCTACGCCAACTGGGCCACCTACTTTGTGGGCGGAGAGACTCATTGCGGTGAGACCTGGCAAAAAGGTGATCTCGCTGTGAGCGAAGGCGGCCACGGCGTCGGTGTGAACCGGGATGTTCTTCGACTTTGCGAGTTCCGTTACCTTGCGAATGTCGGTTAGCACGCCGGTTTCGTTGTTTGCCCACATCAATGAGATGAGTGCAATCTGGTCGCCTTTTTCGTTGATGAGGTTTTCAAGTTCTAGTTCGTCGATTTGGCCTTGCTCGTTGACTTTTAGCCAGTGAACGTTTGCTCCCTGATGTTTTTCTAGCCATTCGATTGGGTCGATCACGGCGTGGTGTTCGGTGTAGGCGGAGACGATGATGTTCTTGTTTGGGTCTGCTTCTGTGGCTGCCCAGTAGAGGCCCTTGATGGCAATGTTGTCCGACTCGGTGCCGCCGGAGGTAAAGATGACCTCCTGGCGATCGCAGTTCAAGATGCGAGCTAGGTCTTCTCTGGCGCCTTCGAGCATTGCCCGCGCGGATTGACCAGGGGTGTGAATTGAACTCGGGTTACCGAGCTTGAGGAGGTCGTCGGCCATGCGCTCTACGACCAGCGGGTAGATAGCCGTGGTGGCAGCGTGGTCGAGGTAAATGGTCACCTAAAAACACTATCGCGAGTAGGATTTTCTTCATGTCTGAAACCCCTGCCCCAGTGTCAACCGCGCTCGGCGTGACACTAAATGAGCAGGGTGGAATCTTCCGAATTTTTTCGGCTAACGCAACTTCGGTTCGATTCACGATTGTTGATCCGGTCGAACCGTCGAAAGAAATCAAGACCCTTTACGCGGTTCGCACCGGAGACATTTGGGAGGTTTCCAGCGAACTGATCGTTCAGGGGGTTCACTACACGGTTCAGGTTGACGGCCCCGACGGCGTGCGTCACGGCTTCAACCCAGAGATTGACCTGATTGACCCATACGCTCGCGGCGTGGTTCGTGAGGGTCCGCGTGATTTCCACAATGTTGTTATTGATCGTTCATTCGACTGGGAGGGTATTGAAAAGCCCAACACTTCCCTTGCCGAGACCATCATTTACGAGGCACATGCCAGAGGTTTGACTCGTGGCAACGCCGAACTTCCGGATGAAATTAAGGGCACCTATGCGGCTCTGGCTCACCCGTCGACGATTGCTCACCTGAAGAAGATCGGCATCACCGCGGTTGAGCTTTTGCCGGTTCAGCTGTTCATCTCCGAACCGCGTTTGATGAACATGGGCCTCATCAACTACTGGGGTTACAACACCATCAACTTCTTCACGCCACACCAGCGTTACGCAACTGCGGCAGCGATTGCGGCCGGGCCGGATGCTATCGTCCGTGAATTCAAGACCATGGTTCGCGAGCTGCACCGAGCTGGCATCGAAGTCATCTTGGACGTCGTTTACAACCACACCGCAGAGGGTGGTAACAGAGGGCTGACTCACTCGTTCCGCGGAATTGACAATTCTTCCTATTACCGCGTTGACGATCTTGGCAACTACCACGACACCACCGGCTGCGGAAACTCGCTTGACTTCTCGAACCAGCGCGTAGTTGATTTGGTGATGGACAGCCTTCGCTACTGGACCGAAGAGATGCAGATCGACGGCTACCGCTTCGATTTGGCCACCACCCTCGCTCGCGATGCATCGAACCAATACGACCCAAACCATCCGCTGCTACAGGCCATGGAGCACGACCCGATAGTTTCATCGGCGAAGCTGATTATGGAACCGTGGGACGTTGGGCTTGGCGGCTGGCAGACCGGTAACTTCCCAGACCGGTTCAGCGAATGGAACGACCGATACCGCGACAGTGTGCGCAGGTTCTGGTGTTCAGATATCGCAAACCACCGAAACAGCGGCCACTACGGAAACGGTGTTGCCGATTTAGCCACTCGCCTTGCCGGTTCGAAGGACATCGTGCACGGGCAGGCTGGAACGCTGGGCACGGTGAACTTCATCACCGCCCACGACGGTTTCACTCTTCACGACCTGGTTAGTTATAACGTGAAGCACAACAACATGAACGGTGAATCGAACCGCGACGGCAGTGGTAACAACTACTCGTACAACTTCGGCGCAGAAGGTTTACCTGCCGACGAAAGCATTTTGGTGGAACGCCACAAAATGATGCGCAATCTCATGGCTACCCTGTTGTTCTCGAGCGGTATCCCGATGGTTACCGCGGGCGACGAACGCGCCAAAACCCAGCAGGGCAACAACAATGCTTACTGCCAAGACAACGTGCTCAGTTGGGTGAAGTGGGATCTGAGCGAGACCGAGCGAAACCTCGAAACCACTTTCTCGTATTTGACTTCGCTTCGATTGCAGAACCCTTCTTTGCGTCCGGTGAATTTTGGAAACTTTGAAAAGGCCGAGCCTGGCTCCGACCTGATTCGCTGGTACAACAAGGACGGCGGCCTGATGACCGAGGACGATTGGAATTCTTCGGAAACTCGTGTGATTCAGCGTCTCAGCGAAAACCTCACCGAAGATGGCAAGCAGAACCTGACTCTGCTGGTGATCAACGGCTCCGAAGAATCGGTTGACCTCGGGTTGCCGGTTTGGGAGACCGTGACCAGCTACGAGTTACTTTGGGATTCGGCCGAGGAAGTTCCAAACCTTCACACCACCGCCTACAAGGCAGGCGGAAATGTTGCTATTTCGGAATGTTCTGTGAAACTTTTCCGCGCTGTCGCCAAATAACAATCGCTAAGTTTGTTATGTGAGCCATTCCATTGAATACCGCCATGAATCCCCTGTCGGCCGTTTGCCGATTACCTCGGTAAGCCCGGTAGTTGATGGTGGCCGCTGGCCCACCAAGGCTTTCGCCGGCGAAATGGTTGCGTTCAGCTCTGTGGTGTTCCGCGAGGGTCATGACGCGCTTGGCGTTGAATTGCTACTCATCGCTCCAGACGGTAAATCGCAAACAATTCGGATGTCTGAGGGTGCTGCCGGCAGCGATTCCTGGCACACCAAGGCTCTGATTTCTTCCGAAGGTATTTGGAAGTTCAAGATTCAGGCGTTCAGCGACGAATACGGAACCTGGCATCACAACACCGAGGTGAAGCTTGCCGCCGGAGTCGACCAAGATTTGATGATGCTCGAAGGTGTGCGGCTATTCACCAACGCCGCTGCCGAAAAGGGGCGTTCCAAGGCTTCCGCGCTTACCCTGGTGAACCTTGCCGAGGTGCTGAGTGATGCTTCGATTTCTCACCTAGACCGTTTACATGCAGCCGAAGCGCCTGAGATTCTTGCGACACTCGCTAAGGAGCCGATTCGCGCGCTGGTTACCCACTCGGATGAGTATGTGATTAGGTCTGAGCGCAGGTTGGCCGGTTCCGGTGCTTGGTATGAATTCTTCCCACGCTCGGAAGGCGCAAAGTTCAACGCCAAAGCTGGCGAATGGAAGTCTGGAACCTTCAAGACCGCGATGAAGCGACTACCGGCTGTTGCCGAAATGGGTTTTGAAGTGCTCTACATGCCACCGATTCACCCAATCGGTTTCGCACACCGTAAGGGGCCAAACAACACCTTGGTTGTGGCGGAAGGCGACCCTGGTTCACCTTGGGCAATTGGCTCGGAAGCCGGTGGGCACGACGCCATTCACCCCGACCTTGGCACCATCAAGGATTTCGAGAAGTTCGTCGTCGAGGCAAACAAACTCGGCATTGAAGTGGCTATGGACTTTGCTCTTCAGGCGTCGCCAGACCACCCGTGGGTGAAGGAGCACCCGGAGTGGTTCACGACTCGTGCCGATGGTTCGATTGCTTACGCCGAAAACCCTCCGAAAAAATACCAGGACATCTACCCGATCAACTTCGATAACGATCGAGACGGCTTCTACCGTGAGGCACACCGACTACTGAAGTTCTGGATCGCCAAAGGCGTAAAAATTTTCCGCGTGGACAACCCACACACTAAACCAGTCAATTTCTGGGAATGGGTGATTGGCGAAATCAACGCCGAATACCCTGAGGTCATCTTCCTTGCCGAAGCGTTCACGAGACCAGCGATGATGCACACTCTTGGCAAGATCGGCTACCAGCAGAGCTACACCTACTTCACCTGGCGTAACAGCAAGTGGGAGCTCACCGAATACCTAAACGAGTTGGCTCACGAATCCTCGGCGTTTTTCCGCCCGAACCTTTGGGTGACCACGCCAGACATCCTGCCTCCATACCTGCAGACCGGTGGCGTAAACGGCCACAAGATTCGGGCTGCTCTAGCCGCACTGGCAGGTTCGAGCTGGGGTATGTATGCCGGCTACGAACTGGTTGAGGCAACCCCTCGCCCAGGAGCCGAAGAACACATCGATTCCGAGAAGTATCAGTACAAGCAGCGCGACTGGGACGGAGCCGCCAAGACGGGCAAGACCATCGCCCCGTACATTACGAAACTGAACGAGATTCGCAAGACCCATCCTGCAATCGGCCAGATTCGCAACCTCGAAACACACAGCAGCACCGACGACGCGATTTTTGTTTTTAGCAAGCACCTTGCCGCCGAACATTCGACCACGGGTAAGGCAGATACCGTCATCGTTGTCGTCAATCTAGATCCGCACAATGTGCGTGAGGGTGATATCCACCTGGACCTTTGGAAACTGGATCTCAGTTACGACGAACCGTTCAAGGTAACCGACCTCATGACCGGCGATTCTCGAAGCATCAGCGCCAAGAGCTACATCCGAATTGACCCTAGCGTGCAACCAGCAGTGGTGCTCAGAGTAGACCGAGGGAAATAAGCATGGCAAAGAAAAGCGAACTTCTAGCACCTGCTTTGGATCACGGCCTACTGGATGCGGTTAGCAACGGCAAGCACCACGACCCGCACTCGGTGCTCGGCGTTCATCCCATTGATGGTGGCTGGGTAATTCGAACCCTTCGCCCGCTCGCCGAAGAGGTTTCGGCAGTGATCGGTAAAACCGAGGTTCCACTAGCCCACTCGTTCAATGGAATTTTCGAGGGCGTCGTAGCCGGCAAATCGTTACCGAACTACCGAGTCAAGGCCATCTACGAGGGTGGCTCGGAATGGCTCGAGGATGACCCTTACCGACACCTACCAACCCTTGGCGAACTCGACCTTCATCTAATCAAGGAAGGGCGCCACGAGGAGCTTTGGAAGGCGCTTGGTTCAAACGTTCGAAACGGTGGCGTGGCGTTCGCGGTTTGGGCTCCGAACGCACAGGCCGTTCGCGTCGTCGGTGATTTCAACGGTTGGACCGGAATCGGTCACGCCATGCGCGTGATGGGTAGCAGCGGGGTTTGGGAACTATTCATTCCAGGTCTCACGGTTGGAACCAAGTACAAGTACGAAATCCTGACTAAGGCGGGGGCTTGGATTACGAAGATTGACCCGCTGGCTAAGTTTGCCGAAGTACCACCAAACACCGCCTCGGTGGTAACCGAGAGCAGCTACAAGTGGAAAGACAAGTCTTGGATAAACGCGCGCGCCAAGCGTGACGCCCTTGCCAGCCCGATGAGCATTTACGAACTTCACGTTGGTTCGTGGCGTCAGGGACTCGATTACCGAAGCCTTGCCGACGAACTAATTCCTTACATCCAGGAAATGGGTTTCACTCACGTTGAGTTCATGCCCATTGCCGAGCACCCCTACGCGCCTTCTTGGGGCTACCAGGTAACCGGCTACTTTGCACCAACCTCTCGTTTTGGAAACCCAGATGACCTTCGCTACCTGATCGACCGCCTACACCAGGCCGGCATCGGAGTGATCATGGACTGGGTACCTGCCCACTTCCCCAAGGACGAATGGGCGCTCGGCCGTTTCGATGGTGAGCCACTTTACGAACACGCCGACCCGCGTCGCGGTGAACACCCAGACTGGGGAACCTACATCTTCGATTTCGGACGCACTGAGGTTCGAAACTTCTTGGTTGCCAACGCTCTCTACTGGCTAGAAGAATTCCACTTCGACGGACTTCGTGTGGACGCTGTGGCGTCGATGCTCTACCTCGACTACTCGCGCGAGGGCGACAACTGGCTGCCAAACATTCACGGTGGTCGTGAAAACCTGGACGCAATCTCGTTTATGCAGGAAGCGAACGCCACCGCATACCGTCGCAACCCAGGAATCATGATGATTGCCGAAGAGTCCACCAGCTGGGGTGGGGTTTCCGCACCGACCGATGGCGGCGGGCTCGGTTACGGCTTCAAATGGAACATGGGTTGGATGAACGACAGCCTGAAGTACATCGAAAAAGACCCGATGTACCGTTCACACCATCACGGCGAGATCACCTTCTCGATGCTCTACGCCTACGACGAGAAGTTCATCCTGCCGATCAGCCACGACGAGGTCGTCCACGGTAAAGGTTCGCTCCTTTCCAAGATGCCTGGCGACCGTTGGCAGCAGTTGGCCAACGTACGTGCCTACCTGTCGTTCATGTGGTCTCACCCTGGTAAGCAACTTCTGTTTATGGGTAGCGAGTTTGGGCAGCTTTCCGAGTGGAACCAAGAGGCCGGGCTCGAGTGGTGGATTCTTGAACAGCCTCAGCACCAGCAGTTGCAAAAACTTGTGGCAGATCTAAACCGTCTCTATAACGACAACGCTGCGATGTGGGAACTTGATCACGACCGTGGCGGCTTCCAATGGATTGATGGCGGAAACTCGGGTCAAAACG
>JBDKLJ010000016.1:0-17041 GCA_039806025.1 Actinomycetota bacterium
ACATGCTGCTTGCCGAGGGTGCTCTGGAAATAGTGGCCGAGCACGATCTGAAACTCTATGACATAGCGGCACTAGTGCCGATTGTGGAACAGGCTGGCGGCCGTTTCACGGCTATCGACGGGCCACTAACCGAGGAATCGTCTAGCGTTTTGGCGACAAATGGGCGTTTACACGACTTGCTTTTGAATTTGCTCGCATAACCCCTAGAAAGGTGAGGCATTTTGGATCCAAACGAGATCAGGCGACTGATTGCTCATGCAAAAGTCTTATTAGTCAATAACCAGACAACTCCCGAGGCATTTATCCTTCTCTACATTGCATGGGAAGGTCTAGTACGAAGAATATTGCGAGTTCATTTGGCGGCGCGAGGTATGAACAAAGAAGAAGCAAACCTCGCCTTAGCAAACGCAAGACTGTCCTCTAGTTTTGGAACACGCGAAGCATTTATTGAGATCCTTGGATCGAATTTGAATCAAATTAAGGGCGTAGGTCATCTCTTTCGAAATCTGAAAATGCTTAATGATTTGAGGCATCGCTATGTTCACGGACGTTCAAGAACAAGTCCAAAAATATTCCGAACAGCTTCCGAGACTCTCATTCAAATACTTGAAGCAGATTGGGCGACAGTGAATCTAAATGTCTTGAAAGGAAGCGGCCTCAAGTACAAGAGCATTGATCCGTATAAACGAATCTTTGTCTCTCAGTAGCTACTTGGTTCTAACTTTCAACACCTTTGATGCAGCTGAATTTCCAACCGAGTTTACGGCCGTAATTTTGAAGAAGTAAAAGGTCTTACTTAGGAGACCACTGATAGTCAACTTCGTGCTCGCAGAAACCGGTTTAGAAACGGTTTGCCAGGTAGCGCCATCGGTCGAATACTCGATGATGTAATCAAGCGTTGGTGTTGCCTCTGAGAGTTTTGCATCGACCCATTTGATTTGGATCGAATTACTGGAGTTAGATACCGCAAGTGATTTTGGCGCTCCTTGCACTCGTGCCAATGTCGTTAAATTTAGCGATTCGCTGTAATCTCCGATTCCCTTTGAATTGACTGCGGCTAACCGAAATGAATAGCTCACACCTGGCTTGAGACCTTCGACGGTAAATTTTCGAGAAGTTAATTTTGAATGCGAAATTGTTTTCCAGACCGAACCCCCAGTTGAGTATTGAATTTGATAATCCGATATCGAGAAGCCGCCATTTGTGGAAGGATTTTGCCATACCAAGGACGCTTTCACATAGCCAACCTCAGTGACTGTCACATTTTGCGGTGCGGATGGAGTCGTTGAAAGTGTTGTGAACGAATTTGTCAGATATTCGCTAAAGCCAATCGAGTTCTTCGCCTGAATGCGCACCTGATAAGTGGTTTTTGGGGCAAGCCCTGAAACGTTGTAACTTGTTGATTTGGAATTCGACCTATTCAACTGAACCCAACGTAACCCGTCACGCGAAACCTCCACCTTCAACTCAGTTACAGGAGACCCTCCTTCATCAATCGGGGATAAGAAATCTAGATGAGCAGTTTTTGCCGTAATCAAACTGAAGTCTAGGTCCGTAGGCGGAGCTGAAATCTGTGGTGATGCAGTCGTAAAATCTGACGTCAAGTATGGCCCTCTGCCCCGGGCATTAATAGCGGAAATTCTTACACTGTAATGCGTTGCACCTAGGAGTTTGTTTGCGGTTCTAGATGTCGAAGTCGCATCGCCATCAGACACGGGAAACCAGTGCTCGCCGTCGGTGCTTAACTCAATTAAATACTTTGTAATCGCTACGCCACCCGTGTAGCTAGGCTGTTGGAAATCAAGAGTAACTCCACCAGAGCGCACATTTGAAATATGCAACTCAGTCACGGCACCTGGATAGTCTGCCATTTGCAGAGGTTTGACATATTGCACCCCATTTGCCGTATAGCGCGCTGTTACTTCAAATCCATACATGTATCCGTACACATAGGCGTCGCCATTGTTGTCGGTGGTGACCCGGTCATAATATCTCTGCCACATTTGAGTTATTTGGAATTCATCCCCATTATGAGCCTGATCAAAAAATGTGGGGAATCCAGCACTTGTGCCAATAAAAGTGGCCCATTCTTGTTGATCCACAGTCGCGCCGACCAATGAGTTGCCAGAACCGTCCTGCACATGAACCTTCATGCGTACGGGATCCGGAACCACCACATTCAACTGCTTATCCGAATTGAGTGCAAATGCAAACTGTAAAGAAATACCTAAAGTGGAACCATCCGAAGTCGGCGCGCGGAAGCTAGACAGCAAGGTGTAGTCACCTTCTACTGCGGTAAAAGTAAAATCTCCATTCGAATCCGTATGACCCCCGAGGCTACCTGGAGAACCGTCATTTAAAGACAAACCAACATCGGAAATCGCTACACCAGACGTATCGACAAAATGTACAGACAAACTGTGCACGGCGGGTAACGCTACAGTAGCAATCACATTTGAGGAATCAACAGTCTTACTTGGTCTCACCGTTACGCCGTTGTAAGAGTAGGCGGTGAAAACTTCGAATCCGTACATGTAGCCATACACATAGGCATCGCCGTTACTGTCTGTGTTGACTTGACTATAAAACTTCTGCCACATCTGCGAAATGTTCAGTTCATCCCCGCCACGAACCTGATCAACAAATGAAGGGAACCCTGCAGCTGTTCCAACGAAGCTAGCCCAATCCTGTTGATAGACAGAGGCACCCACGAGAGGATTGCCAGCGCTGTCCTGCACGTGAACCTTCATGCGAATCGGATCAGGAACCACCACATTCAACTGCTTATCCGAATAAAGCGCCACAGCAAAACTCAAAGAAATACCCAAAGTTAGACCATCAGGAACAGGCGCACGGAAACTAGACAACAACGTGTAATCACCCGCAACAGCGGTAAAAGTAAATTCACCACTAGAGTCCGTATGACCCGACAAACTTCCTGGTTCCTGCCCATCAAGTTGAAGATAAGCACCAGAAACAGGATTCCCCAAAGAATCCACAAAATGAACCGACAAAGTGTGTGGAGTTCTTAGGTCCAATGTGACGGTTGACTCACAACTGGAGCCATTTGTGAAATCATCAGCATCTATACTGCATGTATCAGTTCCGGCATCGCCATAAAGATGGTCCTGTCCGGTGCCGCCTTGTAGCGTGTCATCTTGGTCTCCACCATGTAGCGTGTCTCCTCCAGCTTCACCGAAGATTGCGTCCTCACCCACATCCCCAGCAATGTCATCATTCCCTGATCCTCCATAAACTTCATCGTCGCCTGCGCCTGCAACTATGGAATCGTCACCTTGGCCCCCGCCGATCTCATCAGGACCTGGGCTACCAGTAATTGAATCGGAACCAGAGCCGCCGGAAATAACTGCATCCAGGCCCGATGATGCGTCGATGGTGTCGTTGCCATCTCCCAGGTTTATCGTGTTGTCGTCGCCCTCATCAACAACGACATCATCCCCACCGAGAGCATTAACTATATTTCTATTGCCAATGATGCAAATTACGTCCTGATGGTTTGTTCCATTAATTTTCTGGTCGGAAGCAGAGACTGTGATGGTGCACGAATTAGGCGATGCAAAAGCCTGCAATGGTGAGGCCAAACTTATAGTTAAAAGCCAAAGCAGAGCCATTGCAATTACTTTGCGCATGTGGCAACCCCAATCAACCCTCGGAAGTAGTTTGCCTCAATATTCGAAAGAATCCCAGTAAGCTGCCAGGCAAAAGCGCCAAAAGGAGATCGAACATAACCAACTTTAAAGTAGCGTTTGAGAGAGTTTTGAGTTGTGGAATCGAAAGCTACACGACACAGTAAAGGATTTACTGACATAGTGCATTAATCTGCTTCCGGTGATAATGTCTTAACAAAGAAGCAAACCCACACCAGTGTAAACATGCCCGGAGTACCTAATGAACCAAGCAGAGACAGTTCTTCCGCTGAGCGAGTTCATCGACCTTGACCGCAGCGGACCGATTCCCCTTTACTTTCAGCTATCTCAGCGCATCGAAACTGCCATCACCGAAGGTCGCCTGGCCGCTGGATCTCGATTGGAAAACGAAGTTTCCCTTGGTGAACGTCTCGGGTTAAGTCGTCCGACTGTTCGTCGAGCCATTCAAGAACTCGTGGATAAAGGTCTACTAGTTCGCCGTCGCGGAATCGGCACCCAGGTAGTTCACGGCCAAATTAATCGCAAAGTAGAACTCACTTCGCTCTACGACGATCTAGCCAACTCGGGCCAACGCCCAACCAGCAAGGTTCTTGAAGTTAGAAGAACCAACGCTGATGCCAAGATCGCAGCTCACCTCGGAGTGAAGGTGGGCTCCCCTGTGCTATTGATCAAACGACTTCGCTTTGCAGAAAATGTCCCGGTTTCGATTCTCGAAAACTGGCTACCTGAAGATTATGTTGATCTCGCTGAAGAGAACTTTTCAACTCACGGTCTATACCAACTTCTCAAGGCTCGTGGCGTAACCATGAAGGTTGCCAAGCAGAAGATTGGTGCACGCAAGGCCAACCAGAGCGAAAGTGATTTGCTCATGGTGGAAAAGGGTTCCGCTCTCTTGACCATGGAGCGAACAGCTTTTGATTCCAATGGCAAGGCCGTTGAGTGGGGGCACCACTGCTACCGCCCTGACCTCTATTCCTTCGAGATCACTCTCGTCGAAAAATAGCAACTATTTAGGAAAAAGACGGAACGTTCCATTTTCTTTGTTCTAACATTAGAGAAACACTGATGGAGGCACAATGTCTGGAAAAGTTCGTATCGGCCTAATCGGCGCTGGTCGTATCGGCCAGGTTCACGCAGCGAGCATTGCTGAAAATCGAGACGTGGAATTCACTTACATCGCTGATGTATTTGTGGATGGCGCTCAGAAACTTGCCGATAAATACGGAACTAAAGTCACTGCAGACCCTCTGGAACTCATTAACGCAAGCGATGTCGATGCAGTTGTAGTCTGCTCCCCCACCTCAACACACGTAGACCTAATCTCCGCGTCCATTGATGCCGGCGTGCACGTCATGTGCGAAAAGCCGATCGACCTCGACATCCAACGAGTCGACGCTTTACTGCCTAAAGCACGCGCCGCCAAGACTCAGATTGCTCTTGGATTCAACCGTCGCTTTGACCCAAATTTCGCTTCCATCAAGAGCAGAGTGAGTGCCGGTGAAATTGGCACTCTGGAACAGCTCATCATTATCAGTCGCGACCCAGCACCGGCTCCGAAGGAGTACATTGCGGTATCCGGAGGTATCTTCCGCGACATGACCATCCACGATTTCGACATGGCGCGTTTCTTCGTTCCGGAGATTGTTGAAGTTACCGCCCGCGGCGCAAATAGTTTCAGCGATTACATCGCCGAGTGCAACGACTTCGATTCGGTGAATGTCGTTATGCGAGGCTCAAATAACGAACTGATCACCATCATCAACTCACGCCACGCTTCTTTCGGATACGACCAAAGAATCGAGGCGTTCGGCTCGTTGGGAATGTTGACCGCCAGTAACCAGTTGCCGACTACAGTGCGTGCTTTCAGCGCTACTCAGACCGAAGTTGCTGACCCATACCAAAACTTCTTCCTTGAGCGTTACGCCACAGCATATCGCCAAGAACTAGCCGACTTTGTAACCGGTATTCAGACCGGCAAGTTGACTAACCCAAGCTACGAGGACGGACGCCAGGCTTTGATTCTTGCCGATGCCGCACTCGAATCCGCAAAGACTGGAAAGAGTGTCTCCCTCTAAGAAGTCGAAAGAAAACGCCCCTCTGTTCAGGAAGAGGGGCGTTTTGCTTTCTCGACTAAATCTCAGAGATTACCGCTCTGAGGAATTCAACACTGGCCTTGGCGTCTGCATAAGGACCTGCGCCTTCAGTCGGCTCACTTGTAATTACGTTGTCCTGCTCGAGAACAAACCATCCGTTGTAACCCTGGGTAAGCAGGTTACGCACGATTGAACGAATGTCGACATCGCCTTGGCCGAGTGGTCGGTACATGCCCTGGACGACCGCGTCATAGTAAGTGACCGAACCATCTTGAACCTTGGCGGCCCAGGTTAGGTCTACGTCTTTCAGGTGCGAGTGGGCAACACGCTCCGCGTGCTCCTCAGAGAACTGCACCGGATCAGCTCCGCCGATAACCATGTGCCCGGTGTCGAGGCAGAATGATATTGAGCTGCCGGAAACCACCTTTTGAACATCATCCCCAGTTTCGATGATGGTGCCAACATGCGGGTGCAGCACTGCACGAACGCCAACCGAGTTTGCAAGATCAGAAATTCGATTGAGATTGCCGAAAACGACTTCCCACTGCTCTTCTGTTAGCTCGGCACGCTTCTCGTCGTAGCCAGCTTTCCCACTGTCAGCGGCCAGCACCAGCGTGGTGGCACCAGTTGCTGTGTAGCTTTCTAGTTCAGCACGAACTATCGGTAGTGGATCGTGATCTGCGTCATGCAACAGAACTGGGAAGAAGCCTCCGGTTGCGTGCATGTCTAGATCGTTTAGCACGCGTGCACGTTCGGCTGCCTCGGTAGGCAGGAAGCCAAGCGGACCGAATTCGGTGGCCTTTAGGCCGAGTGATGCCATCTCCCTGAGTACGCGCTCAGGGCCCATCTGGTGACCCCAACCTGGAACCTCACAGACACCCCAAGAGATTGGGGCACCGGCGATCTTGTCGTACTGCATATGAAGCCTCTCTAAAAAGTGGAACGTTCCCAAATAGTAACAAATCGGATACGGGAAATTCATGATTTCGATTTGGTAACGACATGAGAAAAATCGTGGAACGTTCCGTTTTGTTAGGACATACTGACTTTGTTAGGCAATTCGGCTTGACGGAAAACTCATTGACGAGAGGAAACAAATGTCGCTAAAGATGAAAGTTGCTGCACTAGCTGCAGTAGCCGCATTGACGCTATCAGGTTGTTCCGCCGCAACCACCACAGATGACAAGGCTGCTTCGGCAGTAAAGATCTGTGTTTACACTCACGGTGACGGTGGTTCGTTCTGGAGCGTAGCTCAGAAGGGTGCAGAGCAGGCCGGTAAGGACCTAGGAATCACCGTTGACTACCAGGGTTCAAGCAACGACGCTGCCAAGCAGGCATCGACCATCGAAGCTGGAATCGCTGCTGGATGTAACGCAATCGCTGCGTCTGCTCCAGACCCAGGTGCAATCAAGGACGCAATGCTAAAGGCTAAGGCTGCTGGCATCCCAACCGTAACCCTAAACTCGGGTTCGGCTGTGTTCGCAGACCTAGGTGCATTCACCCACGTTGGTCAGGATGAAATCATCGCTGGTCAGCAGGCTGGTCTAAAGTTCAACGCCATGGGTGTAAAGCACGTTCTTTGCCCAATCCAGGAAGCCAACAACGTTGGTCTTGCTGACCGTTGCAAGGGTCTTGCTGAGACCTTCAAGGGTAAGGCTGAGAACTTCAACCTAGACGGCGGTCTACAGGACCTAACCGCAGCTAGCGCAAAGATCAAGGCAGCTCTACAGGCTGACTCGAGCATTGACGCAGTATTCGCTCTAAACGCAGACATCGCTGCCAAGGCTGTACTTCCTGCAGCTGAGGAGCTAGGTCTATCGCTAAAGATCGGTACCGTTGACATGTCGCCAGAGGCTCTAGACGCTATTGCAGCCGGAAAGATGGAATTCGCCATCGACCAGCAGCAGTACGCTCAGGGTTACCTAGCAGTTGTGCTTCTATACCTAAACCTAACCAACGGACACGAACTTGGTGGCGGCCAGCCTGTTTACTCGGGCCCTGGCTTCGTAACCAAGGACAACGTTGCTAAGGTCAAGGACCTAGTAGCAGCAGGCACCCGCTAATAATTAGCAACTAAGTTTGGGGGTGGGTTGATTACTCAGCTCACCCCCAATCTTTTATTAAAGTTTCAAATAGTTTTAAACACTCGAAAGGTCGTCAAATGTCTACACCGACAACCGATGAAAGAGTCAAGAAGGCCTCTTTCATAACCAAGGCTCTACGCCGCACCGAAGTTGGATCGCTTCTAGGTGCAATCGCAATCTTTGTAATGTTCACCCTTACCGACACCACCGGTAACTTCGCCGGGCTGCCAGGCATCGCTGGCTGGACCGACATCGCAGCCCCAATTGGAATCGTTTCAATTGCCGTGGCGCTATTGATGATCGCTGGCGAATTCGACCTTTCTTCCGGTGTAATGGTTGGTACCACAGGTCTAATCATCGGTATGTTGGTCACCGAACTTCACTTCAACATTTGGCTCGCCATTATCTGCGCGATGATCTTCGCTGGCGGTGTTGGCTTCTTAAACGGCTACCTAGTGCTTAACACCAAGTTGCCATCCTTCATCATCACCCTGGGCACGTTCTTTATCCTCAAGGGCGCCAACATGGCATACACCATGATCGTGACCGGTTCGGTTCGTGTTACCGGTGTAGATAAGGCAGATGGCTACCAGTTCGCCCACGACCTATTTGCAAGCACCTTCAAGATCGGTGACCAGAACTTCCAGATCTCGCTTGTTTGGTGGCTAGCTGCAACCATTCTGGCTACCTTCCTGCTTACTCGCACCAAGTTCGGAAACTGGATATTTGCCGCCGGTGGCGACGCAAACGCCGCACGTAACGCTGGTGTTCCTGTAAAGCGCACCAAAATCAGTCTCTTCGTACTCACCTCTTTGGCTTCTGCTCTCGTTGGAACCATCTTCGTCCTGCGCCTGCAGGGTATGCAGGCTGGACAGGGTGTTGGCCAGGAGTTCTACTACATCATTGCCGCAGCAGTAGGTGGAACCTTACTAACCGGTGGAGCAGGATCAGCTATCGGTGCCTCGATTGGTGCCTTGATCATGGGTATGGCTTACATCGGTATTCCGTTCTCGCTATGGAACTCCGACTGGACCTCAACCTTCCTTGGAATCATCTTGGTTGCAGCGGTACTAATCAACACATACATCGGACGCAAGGCTGCAGGAGGTAAGCGCTAATGGCACACTCAACACTCGAACTAGTGGATGTTGAAAAGAGCTTCGGAAGCGTAATCGCTAACTCCGGAATCAGCGTCAAGGTTGACGCCGCTACCGTTACCTGTATCTTGGGTGACAATGGTGCCGGTAAGTCGACCCTAATCAAGACCCTATCGGGAGTTCACAAGCCATCGAAGGGTAAGTATCTGGTAGAAGGCGTTGAAGTTGACTTCAGCTCCCCTCGTGACGCTCTCGACGCTGGAATTGCTACCGTGTTCCAGGACCTTGCAACCATCCCACTGATGTCAATCTGGCGAAACTTCTTCATTGGTAACGAGATTGAAAAGGGCTTTGGTCCGTTCAAGTGGCTCGATGTCAAGAAGATGAAGGACATCACCCGCCAAGAGCTACTGGCAATGGGTATCGACCTTCGCGACCCAAACCAGAACATCGGAACCCTATCCGGTGGTGAACGTCAGGCAGTTGCAATTGCCCGTGCCGTTTACTTCGGTGCCAAGGTTCTGATCCTGGACGAGCCAACCTCGGCTCTCGGTGTTCGTCAGTCCGGAATTGTACTCAAGTACGTTCTGGCCGCCAAGGAACGTGGAATTGCTGTGATCTTCATCACTCACAACCCGAACCACGCATTCCTTGTTGGCGACCGCTTCTACCTGCTAAACCGTGGAAAACTAGTTCAGAGCATGGAGCGCGCAACCGCTGACATCGACGAACTAACCAAGGCAATGGCCGGCGGTAAGGACCTTGAGGCACTGACCACCGAGATTGAATCGGTTCGCAAAAAGAAGTAAAAACTCTCATCAAGAGAAAAGACCCCGAGGACAATCTCGGGGTCTTTTCTCTTGGTTGGAAGTTACTTAACCGACGCTACCAGTTCCTTGATTTTGTTCAACTGATAAACGGCTACTTCGCTGGCGCGTTCATTCTCTGCGAAGACGCTTGAGCAAATGATGCTGTTCGGGTTGTCGATAAATCCATTTGACTTTAGAGCCTTGAAAAGCTGGTCAAATTTCACGTCACCGTCACCGATGGCGAGGTGCTGGTGGACTCGCACAGCGTTTCCGGGAGGGTTGGTGATGTAGCGCAGTCCGTGTGAGGCGGTGTGATCCATGGTGTCGCTCATGTGGATAATGCCCACTCGTCCCTTGGCGGCTTCAAGGATTGCCTCAGGTTGGTTACCCATGTGGAAGGTGTGTGAAGCGACGTAGACCATTCCGAAGTTTGGAGAGTTGATTCCACGAATCACTCGCCACGCGGCTAGACCGTTTTCAACGAAGTCGTCTGGGTGTGGATCGATGAAAACCTTTACGCCAGCCTTCTCGATTAGCGGAACCAGTTCCTCCATCGAACGATAGAAAGCACGCTCCGATTCCTCAGCCTTTTCAGGTCGGCCAGAGAACTCGGTGCCGATGGTGTCCACGCCTAGTTCAACGGTCAACTGCAGCACACGCTTGAAATAGCGAACAGCAGCCTCACGAGCATCCGGATCAGGGCTCGACCAACGAAGAACCGGAAGCGTCGACGCAATCTGGATGCCAGCATCTTTGACTGCCTTCTTCAAATCCTTCACCAACTGGTCGTCGGCCTTCGGGTGGTTGAAGAATGGGATGAAATCCGGGTGCGGAGTCAGCTGAAGATACTCGTAACCAAGGCTTGCCGCGAGTTTCGGGAACTCAAGCAAACCGTGGGTCGAGTGAAACGGGGTTGGATCTAGTGCGATCTTGACCATAACTTGCTCCTAAATTTATGCGTAAAGTGCAGGCTTTTCGGTGTAGCTAACTTCTACTCTATTACCATTTTGGAGCGCTACAACGCCGGCTTCCACCGCCGCTGCTGCTAGGTAGCCGTCCCAAGCGCTTGGACCATCGATTTTGCCCAGCTTGGTTGCGTTAACCCATCTCTGAATCTGCGCGTCATAGGCAGCCGCGAAGCGAGTCTTGAACGACATGTGCTCCTCGGTGGCAACCTGACCCTCGAAGAAAGTGGTCATCCCGGCGGTACGGCCAATTTCTGCGATTCCCTTCTGGAATACCGCCTCGGTCTTCACCTGGTAACCGAATTGAACCGAAACGTTCATCTCGACGGTCGCAAGAACGCCACTGTCGGTCTCTAGCAATACCAGAATCGGTTCGTTGAGGCGCTCTGGACTTAGAGCGTTGCGCTTCATGTGCTTGACCTCTACCGACTTGATTGGTGAGTCGGTCAAGAAGCGAACAACGTCAATCTCGTGAACTACCGAGTCAAAAATCAGCATGTCATTGTGGTAGGTGTCTGGCACGGCAGGGTTGCGGTGCGCACAGTGCAGCCCTAGTAGCTCACCTTGCTTGCCACTGGCAATTAGGGCGCGAAGGTTTTCATAACCGGCATCGAAGCGGCGCATGAAACCAACCTGGATCAGCTGCTTTCCGGCAGCTACTTCTAGGTCGACGATGGCACGTGAAGAGTCGGCGTCAGGGGTCAGAGGCTTCTCACAAAGAATCGGGAGCCCTGCAGCAACTGCTGGGCGAAGAACCGGCTCATGGAACTGGCCAGGGGTCGCAATTAGAACGGCGTCCATGGCGCCGGCTTCGATAGCAGCCTCGATGTTTGGGAACCATTTGGCTTCAGGTGCGTTTTCTAGAGCTGCCTTGGCACGTCCTTCATCGGGCTCAACCACTGCGGTTACGTGGGCACCGACGATGCGGTTTTGAATGCGGATGATGTGATCCGCGCCCATAAGACCGGCGCCTACTACAGCAATTCTTAGTTCTGACATTTACTTTTCCTTTAGATAAATCGAGCTGCGTGGGTGCACGAAGCAATGTGGTCGCGGGTACGTTTTGCGATTGGACCAGGGAAGTCAACATCGCAGCCATACATGTCTTGCTCAACGATTGCGAACATGTCTGCGTCGATCTTGGCAGCTAGCTCGAGAATCGGTGCGAACTCAGGAACACCAACACCGCCTGGCTCGGTCATAACACCTTTGGCAACAGCCTCAACGAATGGGAGGTCGTTCTTTAGGGTTTCAGCAAGGATGTCTGGGTGAACCTGCTTTAGGTGAAGGTATCCGATACGGTCTGGGTACTGTTCCATCAGCTTTACGTTGTCGCCTAGGTAGTAGGCGAAGTGACCGGTGTCGAGACACAGGTTAGTGAATTCCTTCGAGGTCTCGGCGAGGAAGCGCTCAACCTCCTGGTAGGTGCCGATGTGGCTGTCTGCGTGAGAGTGGAACTGCTGCTTGATGCCGTATTCCTCCCAGAGCGCCTTACCCAGACGGTCATGACCAGCCGCTAGCTTCTTCCACTGGTCATCGGTAAGCGTACGAGGCTCCAGGACGGCCGCAGTGGCGTCTGAACGCCAAAGGTCAGGAATTACCACTAGGTGCTCGGCGCCTAGCTTTGAGACGAGCCCAGCGACGTCTAGGGCCTGATCCCAGGCGCGCTTCCACTGGTCGTCGCCCTTATGGAATCCGGTGAATACGGTTCCAGCTGAAAGCTTTAGGTCATGTTCGGCCAGTACATCTGCAAGCTGGTTTGGGTCGGTTGGAAGGTAACCGTACGGGCCAAGTTCGATCCAGTGGTATCCAGAAGCCTGAACCTCATCTAGGAAACGCTCCCATGGAACCTGCTTTGGGTCATTCGGGAACCACACTCCCCATGAGTCAGGGGCGGTTCCTACGCGAATTTGGTCAGACATCGACGCTTCTTTCTAAATGTAATAACAAAGTACCTAAATGAAATTTACTCGCACGTGCTAGTAGTGGCTAAATCCTA
Source organism: Actinomycetota bacterium (assembly GCA_039806025.1). Classification (GTDB taxonomy): domain Bacteria; phylum Actinomycetota; class Actinomycetes; order Actinomycetales; family Microbacteriaceae; genus Rhodoluna. The sequence continues at coordinate 12,716 of JBDKLJ010000016.1, forward strand.
TCGGTAACGAAACGATAAAGATTTGCTCGTGCTAGTCGATAGGAGAAGAAAAATGCGGGTGCCAACTTAGGCACCCGCATCCAACTAGGAGAGTTGATTAATGTTTTTCTACTGCACCCTTGCCAAGGAGAGCCTTCTGACGTTCGCGCGCCTTGGCATAGCCCTGGTAAGCCTTTTGAGTGCTCTCTACGGTCGAGATTGGGGAAACCGGAACGTCCCACCAGCCTTCTCCGTCTGGAGCGTAAATCAGAGGATCGTTGTTGATGTGAATCAACACCGGTCCCCCGGTGTGAGCCTTGGCCTGAACCATGGCTGCCTTGAGGTCGGCAATCGAGTTTGGGCCTGGCTCAACGCGAATCACCTTGACGCCATAGCTCTCAGCATTGGCCGCTAGGTCAATCGGCAAAACTTCACCGTGCTCGTGAGTGTTGGTCTTGGCATCACGGAAACGGTACTTGGTTCCGTAGCGCTGCGAACCTACGTCCTCCGAAAGGTGGCCGATCGAGGCGTAGCCGTGGTTCTGAATCAGAACGGTGATGAACTTGATGCGCTCAGCAACGGCGGTTAGCAGCTCGGTGTGCATCATCAGGTAAGAACCATCGCCAACCATGACGATCGAGTCGCCCTTATCCTTGGCACGGGCAACACCTAAACCAGCGGCGACCTCGTAACCCATGCACGAGAACGCATACTCAACGTGGTATCCCAGTTCAGACTTGACTCGCCAAAGCTTGTGCAGGTCACCTGGGAGCGAACCGGCAGCACAGATAACAGTGTCGAACTCGTCCGAAACCTCGTTCACGGCACCAATAATTTCCGGCTGGCCAGGAAGGTCACGCTTCTGGTCTACAAAAGACTCGTCTACGGCCTGGTCCCAAAGCTTCTTCTGGTTTCCGTACTCCTCACGGAAGTCATCGGCGACCTGGTAGCCGGCAAGTGCATCGATGAGCTCAACGATGGTCTCTCGCGCGTCGGCTACTACTGGAATGCTCGAACCGTGCTTGAAGGCGTCGAAGCTAGCCACGTTGATGTTGATGAACTTCACGTTCGGGTTCTGGAACGCGGTGCGCGAAGCGGTAGTGAAGTCTGAGTAGCGGGTACCGATACCGATGATGACGTCGGCGTCACCGGCAATTCGGTTAGCGGCGAAGGTTCCGGTAGCACCAACTGCGCCAAGGTTCTGCGGGTGTTCCCAGTGCAGCGAGCCAACGCCGGCCTGAGACATGCCAACTGGGATTCCAGTGGCCTCTACGAGCTGCTGTAGCTGCTGGTTGGCGTCGGAGTAAATAACACCACCACCGGCGACAATCATCGGGGTCTTGGCCTTCTTGATGATCTCAGCGACCTGAGCCACAATGCCGTGATCTGGACGAGGACGACGAATCACCCATTCGCGCTCGGCAAGGAACTCTTCTGGAACGTCGATGATTTCTGCTTGAACATCTTCAGGCAACGCGATTGTCACCGCTCCGGTCTCAACCGGGTCGGTCAGAACGCGCATTGCGCCGAGCAGAGCCGAGTAAAGCTGCTCTGGGCGCTGAACACGGTCGAAGTAGCGGCTCAGTGGCTTGAACGCGTCGTTGACGGTCATGCTTGGGTCGTGAGGAAGCTCGAGCTGCTGAAGCACTGGGTCAGCCACACGGTTCGCAAAGGTGTCGGAAGGCAGCAGCAGAACCGGAAGGCGGTTGGTGGTCGCAACGGCAGCAGCGGTTAGTAGGTTCGCAGCGCCAGGGCCAACCGAAGCGGCACAAGCGTAGGTGCTGCGACGACGGGTCATGCGCGAGTAAGCGATCGACTCGTGACCCATGGCCTGCTCGTTACGAGCCTGGTGGTAAGGCATAGCCTGTGGGTCGGTCTCGGCCTTCTGCAAAAGCGCCTGGGCAATACCGGCCACGTTGCCGTGACCGAAGATGCCGTACATGCCCTCGATGGTGCGAACACGAATGTCGCCGTCAACGGTGTACTGGTTGCTTAGAAACTCAACGATCGCCTGACTGACGGTCATTCTGCGAGTGCTCATTGTTTATCTCCTTTAGGCTTCGTAAGGAAGTCGTGGGTCTGGGTCTTGGGCTTTCCAGGTGTCGCGGATCCAAGCGTGGTTTGGGTCGTCCGTGATGTTCCAGCTGCGGTCAGGATCTGGTCCTGCCATGATGTTGAAGAAATAAAGGTCTGCTCCGGGAGCGGCCGATACCGGCCCATGCCAACCGAATGGAACGAGGCCAACGTCACCAGAGCGAACTTCTTCTAGGACGTCGATTTCGCGCTCGTCCGATGCGTAAACGCGAAGCAATCCGTAAGGGTCGCTGTTGACCGATGAAGAACCTCGGGTTTGAGCAGCTTCGAAGTAGTAGATCTCTTCAAGGTTCGACTCGACACCCGGAACATAGGTGTCGTGCTTGTGAGGCGGAATCCCAGACCAGTTGCCGGCTGGAACTACTACCTCAACCACGATGAAGCGATCGGCATCGAGGGTCTCTGGAACGCCGAAGTTGTGAACCTGGCGCGACTCGCGACCGGCTCCGCGAACAAACACCGGAACTTCTTCGCGAGCGATGAGGCGGGCCGGCTTGGCATTACGTGCCGGAGCTTCACCAACGGCAACTCGACCATCACCCGAAATTTTCACCGCGGTGTTCATTGGAACGTAGAGAAGGTCTGTGGTTCCGTGGAACACGGACTCACGACCACGAAGGTCGGCTAGTTGCCACTCTCCCCCGTCGATGCTGTACTCAACGTGCAAGCCTTTACCCTCAAGAGCAAAGATGATTCGCTCGTTGGAATTGGCCTCAAGAGTCAGAGCGCCGCGAGACACAGATCCCACTCGCAGGCCGGTGTGCTGCCAGCCGGGAAGGGTGCCGTCGACGACGACGTCCCAACCCTGCTTAGCAAGCTCACCGCTGCGATAAAACCAGGTCATGTTACTTAGTTCTGTGGGAAGCCCAGGTTGATTCCACCGTGGCTTGGGTCAAGCCAGCGGCTGGTGATTGCCTTGCCGCGGGTGTAGAAGTGAACGCCTTCAACACCGTGTGCCTTGGTGTCACCGAATGCCGAGTTCTTCCAACCACCGAATGAGAAGTAGGCAACCGGAACTGGGATTGGCACGTTGATACCAATCATTCCGACCTCGATCTCGTTCTGGAAACGGCGGGCCGCGCCACCGTCGTTGGTGAAGATTGCGGTTCCGTTACCGAATGCTCCGTTGTTGATTAGCTCAACACCTTCTTCGTAAGACTTCACGCGAACGATCGACAGCACTGGACCAAAGATCTCCTCGGTGTAAACCTTCGACGAGGTTGGCACGCGGTCGATCAGGGTTGGACCAAGCCAGAATCCGTTGGCGTCGCCGTCCACGTTAATGCCACGGCCGTCAACAACAACCTTCGCACCATCGTTTTCTGCGATCTCAACATAAGAAGCAACCTTGTCGCGGTGTTCCTTGGTAACTAGTGGACCCATGTCGCAGTTGCGACGGCCGTCACCGATGGTTAGCTTGCCCATGCGCTCCACGATCTTCTCGATCAGTGGGTCGGCAACTGGCTCAACAGCCACAACAACCGAGATCGCCATGCAACGCTCACCGGCAGAACCGAAACCAGCGTTGATTGCCGAGTCAGCAACGAGGTCTAGGTCGGCATCTGGAAGAACTAGCATGTGGTTCTTTGCGCCACCAAGAGCCTGAACGCGCTTGCCGTGCTTTGCACCCTGCTCGTAAACATACTTAGCGATTGGGGTCGAACCCACGAACGAGATGGCCTGAACGTCAGGGCTCTCTAGCAGGCCGTCAACCGAGAGCTTGTCGCCCTGGAGAACGTTGAATACACCATCAGGAAGACCGGCTTCCTTCCAGAGCTTTGCCATCCAGATAGCTGCGGTTGGGTCCTTCTCAGAAGGCTTTAGAACCACGGTGTTTCCGGTTGCGATAGCAATTGGGAAGAACCACATTGGCACCATTGCTGGGAAGTTGAACGGGCTGATTACACCAACCACACCTAGAGCCTGGCGGGTCGAGTAAACGTCAACGCCGGTCGAAGCCTGCTCGGTGTAGAAACCCTTTAGAAGGTGAGGCATGCCGCAGGCAAACTCAACAACTTCCTGACCACGGGTGATCTCACCGAGTGCGTCAGATAGAACCTTGCCGTGCTCCGAAGTGATGATCTCTGCGAGCTCACCCTTCTTTGCGTTTAGAAGTTCGCGGAACTTGAACAGGATGACCTGCTTGCGAGCCTGCGACATGTCGCGCCAGGCTGGGAAGGCTTCTTTCGCAGATGCGATTGCCGCGTCGATCTCTGCCTGGTTGGCAAGAGCTACTTCCTTGGTAACAACACC
>JBDKLJ010000017.1:0-15633 GCA_039806025.1 Actinomycetota bacterium
GGGACTTATCTAGGCGCGGCCCGCGGCGGTTTTCACCATCGACGGGAAAACGATTCCGTGCATCGGGAAGACCGACCACCAGTACAGGTGACCGAGTAGACCCTTTGGCGCATAGGTAGCGATTTGGATTACCTTGGTTCCTTCCGAAGTGGCTTCAACCTGAAATTCGAGCCATGCTAAACCAGGCATTTTCATTTCCGCCCGAAGGCGCAGCAACTTGTTTGGAATGAGCTCTTCGACTCTCCAAAAATCCACTGCGTCACCGATTACCAATTTGTTGGGATCGCGTCGTCCGCGACGAAGGCCAACCCCACCAACCAACTTGTCCATGAGCCCGCGCAGTTCCCATGCCCAGCTCGCGGTTGAATAGCCGTTTGAGCCACCAATTCGTTCGATTCGTGCCCACACTTCTTCCACGGAGTCTTTGCTCAGAGCGGTCCGTTTGTCGGTGTAGAGCGAACCACCGGCCCAGTCGGGGTCGGTTGGCAGCGGCTCGCTCGGGGTGCCGGGAACGGATGCATCAGACCAGCGAGTTTCCACGTTTGTGTTCTTGATCTTGGTAAGCGCCAGGGCGGCTGCCTTCTTGAACGGGGTGAGCCCACCTGCTGGAGGTGGAATCAATTCGTTGATGTTCGAGGGGTGAACCACAACCTCGTGTTTGAGGCTGGCCACCAAACGCTTAGCGAGAGTAAACGGAACCGGTGTGACCAACCCAACCCATCCGCTGGAGAGCCCCGGCGATAAAACGGGGACGGGGATGATGATGCGCCTGCGCAGCCCGGCCGCTTCGGCGTATTGCTGCATCATTTCGGCGTAGCTGAAAACGTCTGGCCCGCCAATGTCGAATGCCCCGTGAACGTTCTTGTCTAGGGTGGCGGCTCCTGTTAGGTAGTGGAGCAAATCGCGAATCGCGATCGGTTGGATTCGATTTTGGACCCACTTCGGAGTGGTCATGATGGGAAGTCGCTCGGTGAGGTAGCGCAGCATTTCGAATGAGGCGGAACCTGACCCGATGACCACCCCGGCTCTAAATTCGATGGTTGGAAGTCCTGAACCGCGGAGAATTTCACCGGTCATGGTTCTGGCGTTCATGTGCGGCGAGAGTTTTTCATCGTCGTTGATGATGCCACCGAGATAGACGATTCTGCCAACCTTGGAGGTTTTGGCAGCAGCCGCAAATACCTTGGCAAGTTGAACCTCTGACTCTTCAAAAGCCTCTTTGACCATGAGTGAGTGAATTAGGTAGTAGGCAACGTCTACTTCTTTTAGTGCCTTTAGAAGGGTTTCGTTATTGGTGGCGTCTCCGTCCACGACTTCAACTTGATTGACCCATGGGTGTTGGCTGATTCGCGAAGCGTTTCTAACTAGGACGCGAACTCGGTAACCCTTTTCTAGTAGGGCAGTGACCAGACGTCCGCCGATGTAGCCATTGGCGCCTGTTACGAGGCAATGCTTCGGCTTCGAATCAACCATGCTGTTGTTAACGACATTTTGATTCAAAATAATCCGCCCTAGTCGAAAAGGTCTTGCAGGCTTCCGATCACCCTCTGCACGGCTGCCGCTGGGTTGTGTGATTCACCCTCGGTTTTGTTGAGAGCTCCAAGCTCGGTTAGCACCTGGCCGGTAAGTGCACCAACGAAGCGTGCCTTCACGGCTGCATTCGGGTCTCCTGCCAATCGCTCCTCGGCCACCTCTTGCATCTGGTTCGCCCAGTAGGTGCGGTTGTAGGCGATGGCAGCATCGCTCTGTAGAGCTTTGCGCACCTCGGGTCCTGGGATTTTCGCTGTTAGTGCAAGCGATTTGGGGATCATCTCGCCGAGCACTACGCGCATTGATTCAAAGATTTTTTCACCGGCTGGTCTGCCCAAGAGTTTCTTTCGGAACTCTGCCACGAACGCTTCGTGGTCGGCCATTGGGGTGAGCAGTGCTTCCTTGCTGGGGAAGTAGTTGAAGATGCTACGACGGCTGATGCCGACTGCCTCGGCGATTTCGGCCATTGTGGTTTCGGCAAAGCCGCGTTTTTCGAAGAGGTCCCAGGCAGTGGCGATGATCGCCTCGGCGGTTGCCTTTGGCTTTCTTCCAGCTGAATTAGTTTCCATGGGAATACTTTCGAATTTGACGGAGTTGGTATTCATTGTAACAATAGATGCACTTGTGCAAAAATACGCAAAGGTTTATTTCATTGGCAACTCTGCTTCAAAGACTCGGTAACTTCTCTGCAAAACGGGCCTGGGCTGTGCTCATCGCCTGGATCCTGATCCTAGGAGCCAGCGGAACCTGGGCGGTGCTCGGAATGGGCAAGCTGTCCTCGAGTATGTCAATCGACGGCGTCCCTGCTCAAAAGGTCATCGACGAACTTTCGGTTTCGTTCCCCGAAGCAGCCCGTGGCAATGCGTCCCTGGTATTTCACTCCAAGAGTGGACAGGCGCTGACCGCTGAGCAGAAGCTCGCGATCGCCGACATCGTTACCCACATCAAAACCATGGACGCCGTTGCCGACACCATCGACCCGTTCGCGCTGGCCACCACCATGGCCGATGCCGAAAAGCAGATCGCCGATGGAAAGATTGCGATCGCCGACGGCAAGCTGGAGATTTCCAAGAACGAGCAGAAGATCGTCGACGGTCAGAAGGCGCTCGATGCCGCCAAGGGTCAGCTGGCCAGGGCGTCCAAGCAGTTGAAAGATGCCAAGGCCCAGCTCGATGCTGGAAAGCCTCAATACGAACAAGCCAAGTCTGGGCTGCCGCTAGCCCAGGGTGGCGTTGCCTACTATTTATCTCTTGAAGGCCCTACCGGCGCAAACTACCTCGCCGCAGTTGCCCTCCTGAATCAGATTCAAGCGGGTATCACCCAGTACGAGACCGGTCTCGCCGCATACAACTCGGGCAAGAGCCAGTACAGTGCTGGTCTGGCCAAGTACAACGCTGGGGTAGCAGCGCTCGCCGATGGTAAGAAAAAGCTGGAGGACGGCAAGAAACTTCTAGCCGAAAAGGAAACCGAACTCACCAACGGCGACCGCCTCTTTAGCCTGACCAAAGACTTCGGGTTGGTTTCAAAAGACGGTTCAACCGCGGTTGTGCAGATTCAGTTCGAGCGCTCCACCTTTGATCTAGAGACCTACCAGAAGACCGACGTGGTCGATTATGTGAAGGCAAACACCAAGGACGGCGTGCAGGTTGAGTTCTCCAAAGAGCTCACCCAAAGCGTTGACGGTCTGCTGGGCGCTGGCGAACTTATCGGTCTTGGCATCGCAGCGCTGGCCCTGTTCATCATGCTGGGCACTTTGATTGGCGCCGGACTTCCTCTACTGGCCGCAGTTCTGGGTGTCGGAATTTCGGCCGCAATCACCATGGCTCTCTCCGGGGTAATCGAGATGAACTCGACCACACCGGTTCTTGGTGTGATGCTCGGCCTTGCCGTTGGTATCGACTACGCGCTGTTCCTTCTGAACCGCCACCGCAAGCAGTTGAAGAAGGGCATGGAGGTTCGTGCTTCGATTGCTCTGGCCACCGGAACCGCAGGTAACGCCGTGGTCTTCGCTGGTCTCACCGTGATCATCGCGCTACTGGCGATGAACCTAACCGGTATCTCGTTCCTGGGTCTCATGGGAACCATGGCGTCACTTTCGATTGCCATCTCCATCCTGTTGGCGATTACCCTAACCCCTGCCCTGATGTCGTTACTCGGCATGCGTTTGCTCTCTAAGAAGGAACGTGCCGCCGTCGGTACCAAGGTGAAGCACGAGAAAGAAAAGTCAGCACCTAAGCCGCTAGCCGCAGTGGTTCGTCATCCTTGGCTAACCATGGCTGCCGGCATTACCCTGCTCGGTATCCTGGCTATTCCTTACGGAAGCATGCGTCTTGGCTTACCTGATGGAAGCTCGGAACCTTCGGATTCGACTCAGTACAAGGCCTACCAGCTGATCTCGGATAACTTCGGCGCTGGTGCAAACGGACAGGTGGTAACCGTAGTTACGATTCCAAACAAGCTCGCCGATGAACAGGCTGAAACCGTGTTCAAAGCCGATGTTGCCGAGGAGCTTAAAGCTTTGGACAACGTGGACGTTGCCATTCCGGCAGCGGTCAGTGACGACGGAACCAAGTATCTGTTCCAGGTCGTTCCCAAGAGCGGGCCTTCGAGCGTAGAGACCACAAAGCTGGTCTACGACATTCGTGACCTAGCCCCGAGTCTCAAGAAAGACTTCGGAGCAGAGATCGGTGTGACCGGTTTGGCCGCTATGAATATCGATATCTCGCAACGCATTTCGTCCGCGCTACCGCTGTACCTCACGGTGGTCATCGCGCTATCGATTCTGCTGATGATCCTGGTCTTCCGTTCCATTGCAGTGCCAATCGTTGCCAGTGCCGGCTTCTTGCTTTCGGTATCGGCTGCGTTCGGCGTTGTGGTTGCGGTTTACCAATGGGGTTGGCTGGGTGTCGTCTTCGATGTCCACGATCCAGGGCCAATCATGAACTTCCTACCGGCGGTGGCTATCGGTATTTTGTTTGGTCTGGCCATGGACTATCAGCTGTTCCTAGCGACGGGCATGCGCGAGGCTTACGTGCACGGCAGCCCACCTGCCGAAGCAGTGAGCAAGGGTCTTCGAACCTCGCGTGCGGTGGTTCTGGCAGCGGCGACGATCATGGTTTCGGTCTTTGGCTCGTTCATGTTCTCGCACTCAACCATGATTCGCCCGGTCGGGTTTGCTCTGGCAGCCGGTGTGCTGTTTGACGCGTTCGTAGTTCGACTACTGCTTATGCCAGCGGTACTAACCGTCTTGGGTAAGGCGGCTTGGTGGATTCCGAAGTGGCTGGACCGAATCCTGCCAGACGTTGATGTAGAGGGCGAAAAACTTAGCCGAGAAGGCTAGCCATCTGCTTCTGAATAATCTTCGCCGCCTGCTCAGGCATTAGGCGAGATAGGCGATCCATCATCTGTGCGTCGCTACCTGCGAAGCCGTGGAATACGTTGTTCTCGAAGCCTTCGATGATCTTGGCTGCTGCAACCGGAGCAGGCATCGTCTTGAACTTGCTTGCCTGACTTGCCATCGCCTTCATTTCCTTTTCGGTCACTGCGCCCGAGTTCGTGGAAATGTTGGTGGCAATTGCACCAGGGAAGACCAGGCAAACACCAACCTGGGTGCCTGAAAGTTCAGAGCGAAGACCTTCTGTGAACAGCTTGACCGCTGCTTTCGATGCTCCGTAGATGGTTTGACCGGGAACCGGAACGTAACCACCCATGCTCGAGATGTTGAGAATCTGTGCCTCTGGACGAGCGGCTAGGTAAGGAAGGAATTCCTTGACCATGTGCACGGTTCCAAAGAAGTTAACTCCGAATACTCGGTGGAAGTCGTCGTAGGAAAGATCTGCGACCTTGCGGAACTTGTGAATGATTCCAGCGATGTTCATTAGGCCATCAACGACGCCGTGTTTAGCGATTACAGCTTTGGGAAGTTTCTCAACGGCCGATAGGTCGGCGATGTTGCAAACGTGAAGGCTCAGGTTCGGGTTTGGTCCGCCGGCAAGCGATTCGGTTTCCTTCAGCAGTTCCTCGTTGATGTCCACTGCGGCAACCTTGGCTCCGCGGGCCAGTAGTTGGAGGGTAACCTCTCGGGCCATTCCGTTTCCGGCTCCGGTTACTACGATTACTTTTCCTTCGACCTTCATTTTTTTTACCTCTTCTGCCAGCTACTTTGCCTAGCAATTTCAGAATACGCCCGTTAGGTAACAAAAGAAATTTTGGAACGTTACAATTTTGTCTATGACCTACCGACTTGCCGCCAGTGCAGAGATGATTTTCCTCGACCTGCCATTTGTTGAACGCGTCCAGAGAATTCACGAACTCGGCTTTGAGGTTGAGATTTGGGATTGGACTAAGAAAAACCTGCGAGAGCTGGCCGAAATCGGCGCGACCATTGGTTCCATGACCGGTTACATCGAAGGCGACCTGCTTGACGATGATGGAATCGAGATGTTCCTGGCTACAGCAGAACAGTCAATCGAAGCTTCTAAAGTGATCAACTGTCCGAGGCTAAATGTTCATGGCACTGGCCTTGACGGTAACGGCCAAGCAATCAAACAGAAATTTGGAACCACCAAGGCCGAATGGGAAAAGGCAAAAGCCACTCTCACCAAATTGGCTGAGTTAGGGGCCAGGCACAACAAGGTGTTCATGCTGGAAAACCTAAACCTACTGGTTGATCACCCAGGAACACCATTTGGCTTGGCTAGTGAAACTTTGGGTCTGGTCTCCGAAATCGATTCGCCAAACCTGAGGTTGAACCTAGACCTGTACCACGCACAGATTGGCGAGGGAAACCTCACCGAGCTGGTCAGACAATGCTTCGACTACATAGGTGAAATTCAGGTTGCCGATGTACCCGGCCGAATGGAACCTGGAACCGGTGAAATAAACTATGCTCGCGTAGCCGCCGAACTGAAGACTCTCGGTTACCAAGGGGTTGTTGGGCTTGAAGGCTGGGCTTCCGGTGATTCCGAGGTTGCCTTGGAGGAGTTCAGGAAGGCCTTCGCCTGAACCTTAGACTGATTTGATGATCGGCTTCGGAACAATCTTCAATGTCTCAACCATTTTGGTTGGCACGCTACTCGGAACCCTGCTCGGTTCGAGACTCAATGAAAAGACCAGTCGCACGGTGACCGACTCTCTAGGCCTAATCACCTTGGTACTCGGTGGGCTCAATCTGATGTCGTTGATGGAAACCTCTTATGTGAAGGCAGTTTCCGCTTCTGGCGCTTTCTTCATCGTAATCTTCGCCGTTATTTTCGGTTCAATCGCAGGTTCTTTATTGAAGATCGAAACCAGACTCGAAAGCTTCGGCGGTTGGCTTCAAAACCGCGTTTCCAAAAAGGGTAATTCTTCCGCGGCTCGTGAGCGGTTCATTGCGGGGTTCATGGATGCTTCGCTGATCATGGCCATCGGACCAATGGCGATTCTCGGTTCCATGAGTGATGGCCTTGGGCGTGGATCCGAGACTCTGGTCATCAAATCAATCCTCGACGGCTTCGGTTCGATTGCGTTTGCTGCGAGCCTCGGCTGGGGAGTTGGAGCAGCCGCCATTACGGTTGGCGTTTGGCAGGGCTTACTCACGGTAATCGCGTATTTCGGTGGCGCCGGAATACCTATGGAGATGATTTCATCGATCACCGCAACCGGTGGAATCCTGATGTTGGGAATCGGCCTAAGAATCTTGAAGCTTCGCGAGGTTCACGTAGCCGATATGTTGCCAGCCCTGATTCTCGCGCCGCTATTCACCTGGCTGGTTTCAAGCTTTATCTAGAGGCCGTTTTTGGCTCGCCAGTAGCCGACTATCGCATTCGCGTGGCCATGACCCATGGCGTGCTCAGACTTGAGCCAGGCAACCTGCTCCATGTGTCTTAGATCTTTTACTGCTTCCAGAGCCTTGAACCAGTGCTCAACCGGCTGCCCGTACTTTTTCTCAATTGAAGGGAAATAGCTGGCTGGCCCCTGTACTTTTTCACTCATGCTTTTACTTTCTGCGATAGCCCGCTCAAAATCAAGTCAATTCCGGTTTCTAGAGACGACACTTCGTCGATTGAAATATTGTCTACAACTCCGAGAGAGTTCGCTTGCATCCGCTGTTGCTGATGCCAGACATTTCCAAGCACCAAAAACACAATTGATTCTGCCGCTGAGTGGGCGAGAGTTTCGTCGTCGATTTTGATGGAGGCTTGAATTCGCTCCAGCGCGGCGGTTGCGCCCAGCCCAAGCGCCAGGGTGCTGGAAACCACTTCGGCTCCGTCGCGGAAAGCCAGTAGTGCATCACGCAAAGCTAGAGCGTTGAGTTTCGTGGTGTGCTGCCAATCTTCTGCCTCTGCAACCGGTTTCATGAAGGCGACGATGGTGTTGGAAACCTCGGCAAGTAAAGTCTGTTTGTTCGGATAGTGCCAGTAAAGGGCACTCGGTTGAACATCGAGGCTCGCGGCCAGTTTGCGCATGGTTAGATCAGGCAGGCCGAGTTCATCGAGAAGCTTCAGTGCTGCCTCGAGTACATCCGATTTGTTGTAACGACTTGCGCTCATGTTGAAGTAATACTAACCTGAACAGTGTTCAGGAAGGAAACCCAATTGCGTTTTGAACTAAAACTTCGCGACTATCCACGTATTGCAATCTTTGTGGGATTGATCACAGCACTTAGCTTTGTGCCTGCTCTATATCTCGCCCCAGAGGTTCCAGTGACTGCCCAAACCCTAGGCGTAATGCTCGCAGGTGCCGTGCTTGGAAGCTACCGTGGTGCACTCGCCGTGCTCATTTACGAAATCCTAGCTCTCGTGGGTCTCCCAATCCTTGCCAGTGGAAAAGGCGGTCTATCCGCATTCACCGGCCCAACCGGAGGCTACCTAGTCGGCTTTATTTTCGGCGCCTATGTAATTGGTTTGGTAATCGAAAAACTTCCAAAATTGAACATCGCGCTGAGTTCAATTATCGGTTTCATTCTCGGTGGCATCGTCACCGTCTACATCCCAGGAATCCTCTGGGTGAGCTACTCGCTAGGTCTTCCGTTGATTCCAGTTGCCCAGGGAAACTTGGTCTTCCTGATCGGCGACTCCGTGAAAATCATCCTAGCGGTGCTAGTTCTACTCGGAATCAAATCGGCTAACCCGAAGCTACTCGAAAACTAAACGCATGGCGATTCGGCTCGAGGGGGTGAGCGTCGGCTTTGACGCTCGCCTTGCCCTATCCGAGGTATCCCTCGAACTGAAAGCAAGAAGCACCGCAATCATCGGCATCAATGGTTCTGGGAAATCTACGTTTGCCAGACTTCTGAACGGATTACAAAAACCTACAGCTGGAAGCATCTCGGTGTTTGGTCAAGCCCCTTCGCAGAAGACGGCAGGATTCATATTCAGTAATCCGGATTTGCAGATAGTCATGCCAACGGTTTTTGAAGATGTGGCTTTCAGTCTCCGGGGGCAGAAACTCGCGCCGCACGAAGTCACCGAGAGTGTTTTTGAGGCGTTGGCCAAGGTTGGGCTTTTGGAGCTGGAAACCGCAAGTTGCCAAACTCTTTCCAGCGGTCAAAAGCAGCTATTGGCAATTGCCGGTGCATACGTTCGAAAGCCAAGACTTCTAATCGCTGACGAACCGACCACCCTGTTGGATCTGCCAAACACCAAGCGAATTACAAAAGTTCTACACCAGACCGAAGCCGAGCAACTGGTGATCGTTACCCATGACCTAGAGCTTGCGGCTACCTGCGAACAGGCCGTGTGGTTCGATGGGGGAAACCTTCTGCAGTCCGGACCTTCCAAAGAAGTCATTGCCGCATACCTGGCCAAATTCAATGATTAGTCTCTACCGCCCAGGCAGCTCTCCCATTCACAGGCTTCCGGCTTGGGTCAAGCTCCTGGCGCTTGCCGCAGTGCTTCTCGCTTTTTCACTTTTACCCAAGAATCTTTGGGTTGCATCCTTCTCACTAGTCTTGGCACTCGTTCTGTTTATGGTTGCCGGTATGGCACCCCGCGACTTTTTGATGAACACTTGGAAACTGCGTTATCTCATCGTCGTCATAGCGCTGCCGCAAATCTTCCTAGTTGATCTTGCTACCGGCTGTTACAACAGCATCATTATTCTCGGTGGGTTACTCATGGCAACCCTGGTGACGATTACCACCAAGACCAGCGAAATGGTTGAGCTAGTAAAGAGGCTGACCAGATCTGAAAACTTCGCGCTGCTGATCGGCCTCAGCATAAATTCGATTGCAGTGGTTGGTTCCATCGCATCAGGAATCGTCGAATCGGGTAAGGCTCGAGGCGTGAGACCGAGTGCCGTTAGGCAATTAACCAACCTGTTTGTGGTGTCTCTGAAACAAGCCGACGATTACGCTGAGGCGCTTGCCGCTAGAGGCGTCGAGGTTTAGAGCTTTTCCGGTTTGGTGACCGGGCTCAAGATTGCCGAAAGCACCATAAGCGCTGCCGGTACGGCGAAGGCTACATAAATGCCAAACGATTGGCCGATAGAACCAAGTACCGGCCCAACCGCGATGCTCGAAATGTAAACGACCGTGATGATCATGTTGATTCTGGCAGGAGACTTCTTAGGGTCGTCACTCATGGAACTTACCGCCATCGGGAATCCGAGAGCCTGACCAAGACCCCAAACTACAAGTCCGAGGATTGGCTGGTGGATCAAAGCGTCGAGAAGAAAAATTGTGATTCCGGACGCGGTGACCACAGCTGAAAACAAGACGGTGCGGAATCGTCCGATGCGATCAACCAGGAAGCCACCGACTGCTCGACCAGCGGTGATTACAATCCACATCATTCCGAATGCGGTGGCTGCTTCGGCACCAGAGAAACCGGAACTCTTAAGAGCAATTGGCACCCAGGTACCGGCACCGATTTCGGTCATGATGAACGAGAAACCGATAATCGCAATCAGTAGAGTTCTAGGTTCGGTCCAAACCAACCTGTCGAGTTTCTTGTGCTCAGCTTTCTCAGTTGGGTTCAACTTTGCGACATCGTTTTCAGGGAAAACGGTGCCAGCCCAGATTGAACCAACCGCCACCACGGCAGCAATCATCAGGTAGTTGGCGGTAAGCGAAATTGAGTTGCTGAGAGCAAAACCGCACAGTGTTGCGGCCAGAATCATTCCGATTCCAAATGTTGAGTGAATAGCAGGGAACAGGCTTCGCTTCGAACGTTTATCTACTTCTGAGCCCTCAAAGTTACCGGTGAAGTCAGCAATCGCCATTGGAAAGCCCATAAGGGCTAAGAGCACGGACGAAGTCAAAACATCGCCAGCAGGAACCGTGAAACCAAGACCGGCCAGTGCCGCTGCCGAAACCGAGAAGCCAACAATCGTTAGTTTGTTGGACCCAAACCGGTTCGTTAGAGCGTTTGCAAAAAATACTCCGAGGATTCCACCAACCGGGTACAACATCACAAACCAGCCCATTTGAGCGGTGTTGAGGTGAAGTGCTTCCTGAACCTCGGGAGAGCGAGACTGCCAAGTGGAATATAGTGCGGCTCTGGTGAAGAAAATCATGGAGGTGGCGGCGAACCATAATCCGAGGCTTGGCTTTTTTGTCATTTGTTCAAAGGTAGCAGAGGGGTTTGTGGAAAACTAAGACACATGAACGCCAATCAGAAAACCCTGGAAGCACTTTGGCCAAAGCCCAGTGACTTCGCCGTAGTTGCCCAGCTCGTTCGTGCGGGGCTCGTGGAGTCAATTCACCATGGGATTGTGGCTCTGGTTGGCCCAGACGGCAAGCTGATCGATGAGGTTGGTAAAGCCAAGCGCTTAGTTTTTCCCCGCAGTTCGGTAAAGCCACTCCAAGCGGTAGCCACTACTGCCCTTGGCGCAAAGCTATCCGGTGCTCATCTGGCAATTAGCTGCGGCTCACACCAGGGAACCGAGGACCACGCAAGATTGGTCACCGAAATCTTGGAGGCGAATGGCCTCGACGGCTCGGCCCTGCAATGTCCGGTGGCTTGGCCTGGAGACGCAGACGCTCGAAAACGGGCAGCTGCCGAAACTCGCGAATGCTTCAACTGCTCTGGTAAGCATGCCGGATTCTTAGCCGCCTGTGTGGCAGCCGGCTTCTCCACCGAAAACTACCTGGATCCAGAGCACCCGCTTCAGGTGAAGATTCGCGAGGTCATCGAGGATTACGCCGGCGAAAAGATTTTGTTTACCACTCCCGATGGCTGTGGTGCGCCGCTGCACACTCTGACGGTTGAAGGTTTAGCTAGAGCGATCGGTCGTTTCACCAAGGACGACACCTCGATCGTCGATGCGATGCTTCAAAACGCCTGGGCGGTCGACGGACATGGAGCACCAGACACCTTGATCATGGAAGCCAGCTACGTAGCCAAACTTGGTGCCGAGGGAATCTTCGTGATTGGCACGCGCGAGGGTTATGGCGTCGCGGTGAAGATCGCCGACGGCAACCTGAGGGCGGCGCCGCTGGTTGCGCTAAACATGCTGCGAAAGCACGACCTAATCGACCAAGCCACCTACGACGACCTCACCGAGAAGATTGCTCTGAAGGTTACCGGCGGCAACCTGATTACCGGCAAGCTTCAGGCAACCAACTAGGACAGATCATTTACGGCTCACCGAAAAGCAACACCTACGGAATCGTCCTAGCTTTTATTAGCGCGATTCTTTTTGGCCTAAACGCCTCGACCACCAAAGTTGTGATGGATACCGGCGTGACCGCCGACAAGTTGGTCATCGTTCGCTCTCTGGTGTCGGCTCTCTTGGCCGGAGCCGTCCTAGTTGTCACCAACCCCAAGGCGTTCAAGGTCAGCGTCAGGGAGTGGCCGATGCTGCTGCTGTTTGGTGTGGTTGGCTTGGCGATGATGCAGTGGGCTTACTCGAATGCCGTATCGATCCTTCCGGTCGGCATCGCACTGCTTTTCGAGTACACCGCAATCATCATCGTTCCGATTGCTGCTCGAATCATCTTTAAGGAGAAAACCACTCGAACCTTCTGGTACGGGGTTGCTCTGGTTCTCACAGGCCTACTTATTGTTAGTCAGATTTGGGCTGGCGGGTTGAGGGCAGACGGCGTCTTCTATGCGTTCCTCGCAGCTTTCCTTTTGGCTTTCTACTTCCTAATGGGACAACACTCGGGACTAACCCGCGACCCGATGTCGACCATGTTCTACACCATGCTGATCGCAACCATCTTTTGGGTGATCGTTGGTGGCGGAAGTGGTTGGAACATCGACCTTGGACACACCACCAACCTGACCGGCAACCTATCCGGAATTACAGTTCCACTCTGGATGCCACTCACCTGGCTCACCGTGATGGGTTCGTTCGCGCCAATGGCAATGGGGTTCATGGCTCTCAAACTCACCACCGCAGCCAAGGTTTCGATCACTCAAACCGCCGAGCCGATCTTCGCTTTCATCTTCGGCTGGCTCTGGTTGGGGCAGTCGATGAACCTGCTCCAAAGCCTCGGCGGCGTTCTAGTTATCGCTGGAATCGTATTTGCGCAGCGTTCTGCTGAAAAATCCCAAAGCATTACAAAGTAGAGGTTTTTCAAATGGCGTGCGAGAATTGCTCTTGAATGGAGTGATTCAAATTTGTCCAACGAAGCACGAAACTAAACACAATCCAGCTGGCTACAGAAATGTCCCAAAGACTTCTCAGCCACTAAACCAAGAGCGAGTTGCAGAACTCCTCGCCCGAGAATGGGAGACCTTCTCGAAGGCCACCCCGAAGTCGGGGGAACACAACAAAGTAGCGGCGAAAGTTTTGCCGCTCGGTGTAACCTCCAGCTTCCAGCACTGGGACCCACACCCAATTTCCGTTGTATCCGCCAAAGGCGCCTACGTCACCGATATTGACGGCCGAGAACTACTCGACCTATCGATGGGCTTCGGCGCAATGTTGGTTGGTCACCTAAATCCAACCGTTGTTGAGCGTGTAAAGCACGCACTGGACAACGTGGGAACCCTGTTTGTAACCCCATCACCAACCGCAACCGTGGCTGCCGAAGCGTTCCAGAAGCGCTTTGGTCTAGACATGCTACGTTTCACCAACTCGGGTACCGAGTCTCTGATGTATGCGGTTCGCACCGCACGCGCAGTAACCGGTCGCCTTGGCCTGGTGAAGCTTGAGGGTGGTTACCACGGTGGTTATGACCCACTGCAGGTTTCGGTGAAGCCACCGCTATCTGCCATCGGTAAGGCCGAGAAGCCAACCCCGCACGTGCCTTCCGAGGTTGTTGCCGGCGACGTCTTCGTGGTTCCTTACAACGACCTTCCTTACCTTGAGAAGACTTTCAAGAAACACCACAAGAAGATCGCAGCCTTCGTGCTCGAGCCTGTGGTTGAAAATCTCTCGATCGTTCTACCAGACGAGGGTTATCTCGAAGGCGTTCGCGAACTTTGCGACCAGTACGACATCTGTCTGATCTTCGACGAAGTGAAGACCGGTCTTACCGCGGGTGCTCGTGGAGCCGCCGGAAAGCTTGGCGTAAAGCCAGACCTAATCACCATGGCCAAGTCGATCGGTGGAGGTTTGCCTGTGGCAGCCTTCGGCGGTAAGCAGAAGTACATGGATGCCGTGGTCGATGGCCGCATGGCACACTACGGAACCTACAACGGTAACCCGCTAGTGATGGCCGCCATCATGGCTGTTGACGAGCTTTGCACTGACGAAGCGATGGAAGCAGCTGAACAACGCAACCTTCGTGCGCTAAAGAAGATGGACGAGATCATTGCTCAGTACCAGCTTCCGGCTCACACCATCGGTTTCGGTATCAAGGGTGCGGTCATCTGGTCTGACGCCCCGGTCCGCAACTACCGCGACTACAAGGCAACCGATTTCCAGATCGCCGAGCTCAGCTGGCTTTGGGGTGTCAACCGTGGCATCCTGACCCCTCCAGGGCTAGACGAGCAGTGGCTAGTTTCGCTTGCTCACACCGACGAAGACATGGACAAGCTTGTGGAAGAGTTCCGCGAACTTGCCGAGGCTCTTCGCTCCTAAACAAACTACAAAAAGTGGCCCGCACAGTGTGCGGGCCACTTTTCTTAAGCTAGTTTCCGGTTAGTTCCGAGACGTTTCCAAGGATTGAGTCGAACTCCTTGGCGCTCATGATGCCAAGGTCGAGGGCCGCCTGGCGAACCGTTGAGCCTTCCTCTGAAGCGTGCTTCGCGATGGCGGTTGCCGCTTCGTAGCCAATCTTCGGGCTCAGTGCGGTAACCAAGCCGATCGAGTTCTCCACGGTTGAGCGCAGGTAGTCGACGTTAGCGGTGATGCCGTCAACGCAAAGGTCTGCGAACACTCGGCAGCCGCGCTTTAGGTAGGCGATCGACATCATCAGCGAACGAGACATGATTGGCTCGAATGCGTTTAGCTGCAACTGGCCAGCCTCTGAAGCCATGGTTACGGTTAGGTCGTTTCCGATGACCGTGAAGGCAATCTGGTTGATTACCTCAGGGATGACCGGGTTCACCTTGCCAGGCATGATCGACGAACCGGCCTGACGGGCGGGAAGGTTGATCTCGCCGAAGCCAGCGCGAGGGCCAGAGCTTAGAAGGCGAAGGTCGTTGGCAATCTTCGACTGCTTGGCGGCAATGCGCTTTAGAAGTCCGGAAGCGGTGATGAAGATGCCGGTGTCTTGGGTCGCTTCAATAAGGTTGGCTGCCGGAACGAATTCATGCCCGGCAATCTCAGAAAGGTGCTCGGCCACGAGGTCGGTGTAGCCTTCCGGAGCGTTTAGACCGGTGCCGATTGCGGTGCCACCGAGGTTGATCTCACTGATTAGTGGGAGCAGGTTCTTGATGCGGTCAATGTCTTCGCGAATCATCACGC
Organism: Actinomycetota bacterium; assembly: GCA_039806025.1. Classification (GTDB taxonomy): domain Bacteria; phylum Actinomycetota; class Actinomycetes; order Actinomycetales; family Microbacteriaceae; genus Rhodoluna. The sequence continues at coordinate 15,313 of JBDKLJ010000017.1, forward strand.
CGTAGGTGCTGAATTCCTGACCGAGGGTCATTGGAACGGCGTCTTGAAGCTGGGTGCGTCCCATCTTGATGACATCTCGGAACTCGTGAGCCTTAGCCTCAAAGCTTTCACAGAGATAAAGCAGTTCGTTCATGAGGTCTTTGAAATCTAGGACGAGCGCAACCTTGATTGCGGTCGGGTAGACGTCGTTGGTGGACTGGGAAGCGTTTACGTGGTTCAGCGGGTGAAGGTGCTCGTAGTCACCCTTTTCATAGCCGAGCTTTTCGAGAGCACGGTTGGCGATGACCTCGTTGGCGTTCATGTTGGTTGAGGTGCCGGCAC
>JBDKLJ010000018.1:0-14822 GCA_039806025.1 Actinomycetota bacterium
TTTACTTTGAGCGTCGTGCCACTCCAATCGGCGACGAGACTCTCCGCCTAGAAACTTTCAAGGTGATCGATGGCGCGTTCTCGCAGCGCCGAAAGACTCTACGCCAGGCCCTTGCCGACTACGCCGGTAGCCCCGCCGCCGCCGAAGATTTGCTAGTAAAAGCTGAGGTGAGCCCTCAGGCGCGAGGTGAAGAGCTGGGCATCGACCAGTTTGTGGCTATTGCGAAGGCGGCTCTGAATGGCTAAGAACGAACCAATCGGTCGCGACAAAGACATTTTGAAGTTGGAACTAACCTTCGATTTCGCGATTGAAGCCGCACGGTTGTATTCAATAATCTCCGATTCGAACCAATGGCCGGAAGGCTTGAACGGTCGAATTTTGAAGGGTCAGCCGAATACTCGACTGGTTTCCGCGCTTCCCGATTTCACTCGTCCGGAGTTTACTTTCCAGGTGATGCGCACCGGAACTCAGGTGCTTCTGGTACACGACCTAATTAAGACCAAAGCCGATCGAACCAGGTACAAAAGAATTTGGACGAAGTGGTTTGAACAATTGCGTGAGCGAGTGAGCCTGTGATTACCGCGTCTGCTCCGGGGAAAATTAACCTCTACTTTGCGGTTGGTCCGAAACTTGCCAATGGCTACCACGAGGTTTGCAGTGTTTATTTGGCGCTGAATCTTCGCGAGCAGGTGGCCGTCTCCAGAGCCGAGTCATTGTCAATCCACGTTTATCCAGACAACGGCGACGTTCCTTTGGACGAAACGAATCTGGTCGTCAAAGCAGCCAGACTGTTCACTCGAGAACCGTTGAAGTTTGAAATCGAAAAACACGTTCCGGTTGCCGGCGGGATGGGTGGTGGCTCTGCCGATGCCGCCGCTGCTGCACTAGCCACTCAAAAACTGACCGAAAGTGCCGAGCAAGATCTAAGTCAACTCGGTGCTGATGTGCCGTTCGCCGCAATGGGAGGGCTGGCGCTAGGTCTGGGGATTGGTGAAAAACTTTCCGCGCTGCCGATGGGCTTGGAGCTCAACGTGGTTTTGATTAGAGGAGAAGGCGGGCTTTCAACGCCGCAGGTTTATTCGAAACTCGATGAACTGCGCGAAGCTGGAGGCACAGTTCCGGAATCGGATCCTTTGATTCCACAAGAACTGATTGACGCTCTCGCTCAGGGAAATCTCAATGAAGTTGTGAAGCACATCCACAATGATCTGCAGTGGGCAGCGCTTTCAATGAAGCCTGAACTCCAAGAAACCATCGACCGAGCCAAGGCCGCTGGAGCTCTAACCGCCATTGTCAGCGGCTCTGGCCCAACCGTGTTCGCGATCGCTGAAACTCAAGAACGCGCTAAACAGATTGCAAACGTGTTTGGTGACCGAGCCATCGTGACCTCGGGTCCTTCCGCCGGCGCCAGAATCGAGAACTAGTGGCTCATCTGCTCGGCGCGGAAACTATCAGCCTTGAATTTCCAACCAAAACCGTTTTCAACGAGGTAACCATCGGCCTAGACGAAGGCGATCGAATCGGTGTTGTTGGACGCAACGGTGACGGAAAATCGACACTGCTCAAATTGCTATCCAAAGAACTTGCTCCGGATTCTGGTCGCGTAACCCACCGCGGCGGTTTGCGAGTAGGCAGCCTGAGTCAGGTTGACCAGTTCGACGATTCCACTTCAATCGGTTCGGTGGTTGTAGGCACTCGTCCTGAGCATGAGTGGGCCGGCGACCCGAAGGTTCGCGATGTCATTGCCGGCCTGCTTGGCGACCTCGACTGGGGTAAGTCGGTGGGAGAGCTTTCGGGCGGTCAGCGCCGTCGAGTAGCACTCGCTGCTCTGCTGGTTGGCGACTGGGATGTCTTGATGCTTGACGAGCCAACAAACCACCTCGACGTCGAAGGTGTGGCCTGGCTCGCCGAACATTTGAACCAGCGTTGGTCGAAGGCTCAAGGCGGCTTGCTAGTGGTAACCCACGACCGCTGGTTCCTCGATGCCGTCTGCAATATCACCTGGGAAGTTCACGACGGGATAATCGAGCCATTCGAGGGTGGCTATGCCGCCTACATTTTGCAACGTGTTGAACGTAACGCTTCGGCTGCCGCCAGCGAAGCCAGACGCCAAAACTTGATGCGCAAGGAGTTGGCTTGGTTGCGCAGGGGAGCGCCGGCCAGAGCCTCAAAGCCCAAATTCCGTTTGGATGCAGCCGCCGAACTGATCGCGGGGGAGCCGGCTCCGCGTGACTCGGTTGCCCTGAGTAAACTCGCAACCACCAGGCTCGGTAAGGACGTCTTAGACGTCGAAGATATGAGCTTCGAATACGAATCCAAGGCAATCCTTCACGACATCACCTGGCGTCTCGGCCCCGGCGATCGAGTGGGTTTGGTGGGCGTCAACGGCGCCGGTAAGACCACGCTGCTCAAGCTGCTCACCGGCGAATTGAAACCAACCGCCGGGCGAATCAAACGCGGAAAAACAGTTCAGGTTGCCGTTTTGAGCCAGACTGTTTCGGAACTCGACGAGTTTGAAAATGAACGTATTTACGAGTTGATCGCCCGCGAGAAAACCTACTTTGTTGTCGATAAGCAAGAGGTCTCCACAACGCAGCTGGTTGAACAGCTCGGTTTCACCAAGGCTCAACTGCAAACTCCAATTGGTGAACTTTCTGGTGGCCAACGCAGACGGCTGCAATTCTTGCGGCTACTTTTCGGCGAACCCAATGTGCTCATCTTGGACGAACCGACCAACGACCTCGACACCGACATCCTGGCCGCGATGGAAGACCTGCTAGACAGCTGGCCCGGAACCCTGATCGTGGTCAGCCACGACCGGTACCTTCTCGAACGCGTTACCGACCAGCAGTACGCGCTACTCGGTGACGGCAGCCTGAGACACCTGACCGGCGGTGTCGACCAGTACCTGAAACTCCGTGCCGCGAGTTTAGGTAATAAGCCGACCGAACCAGTCCTGGTCACTACCCAAAGCGCTAAGTTGTCGGGTGCCGAGGTTCGAGACGCCGAGAAGAACCTAGCCAGAATCGAGCGAGCGCTCGAAAAACTTGCCGGAGAAGAGGCCTCATTGCACATTCGCATGGCTGAGACCGACCAAAGTGATTTTGCGAAACTGGGCGAATTGGTCAAAGAACAAAATCTTTTGAACGAAAAACGAGACGATTTGGAAGCCCAGTGGCTCGAAACTAGCGAATCTCTCGGCTAGTTTCTGGCAGACTTGAGGTGACAGGTTTCGGCCTGTGGTCCGCTCTAGTGTAATGGCAGCACGACGCTCTTTGGAGGCGTTCGGTATAGGTTCGAATCCTATGGGCGGAGCGTAAAGGAGAGTCATGGCTGATCACAAGTTCGCGGTTATCGTCCTCGCGGCTGGCGCCGGAACTCGCATGCGCTCGGCTACTCCAAAGGTGATGCACGAACTGGCTGGTTTGCCACTTCTTGGTCACGCTCTATCCACTGCAACTGCACTCGGTGCCGAACACGTGGCTGCCGTGGTGCGTCACGAGCGCGAGCAAATTGCCGAATACATCCAAGCTTTCTACCCAACTGCGATCATCGCCGACCAGGACGAAATCCCTGGCACCGGCCGCGCGGTTGAATGTGGCCTCGCCGCTCTGCCGAGCGATTTCAACGGAACCGTTGTGGTGACCAGTGGTGATGTTCCACTGCTCGATGTCGCAACCATTCAGGCAATGGTCGAAAGCCATGTCGAAGAAGGCTTTGCCGCAACTGTGCTCTCTGCAATTCAGGACGACCCAACCGGCTACGGACGAATCGTGCGAGATGCCAACGGAGATTTCTTAGGCATCGTTGAACACCGCGATGCCGGCGAAGTTGAGCTGGCCATTCAAGAAATCAATGCTGGTGTCTACGTCTTTGATTCAGCGGTACTTCGAAGCAAACTGGCCGGTTTGGGAACAGAAAACTCTCAGCACGAGAAGTACCTAACAGACGTTGTCGCAGCGCTTAGGGCCGAGAACCAAAAGGTTCAGGCTTTGGCCACGACCGATAACTGGTTGATTGCTGGAATCAATGATCGAGTTCAGCTAGGCGAAGTTACCGCAGAACTCAACCGCAGACTTTGCGCGGCCTGGCAGCGCGCCGGGGTAACCATCCTGGACCCGAGCAGCACCTGGCTCGACATCACGGTGTCATTGGCCGAGGATGTCACCATCCTGCCTGGCACAATCCTCAAGGGTTTCACCTCGATCGGCCGTGGTTCGACCATCGGCCCTGAGGTTCAAATGACCGACACCGTGGTTGGCGAGAACGCCAAGGTGGTCAAGGCTCACGTCACGACCTCGAAAATCGGCGACGGCGCCAGCGTTGGCCCGTTCGCTTATCTTCGCCCTGGAACCGATTTGGGTGCAGACGGCAAGATCGGAACCTTCGTGGAAACCAAGAACGCCAAGATCGGTGCGGGATCCAAGGTTCCTCACCTTTCTTACGTGGGAGATGCCGAGATCGGCGTCGAATCAAACATCGGCGCAGGCACGATTTTCGCCAACTACGACGGCGTCAACAAGCACCGCAGCGTAATCGGCTCGCATGTTCGCACCGGCTCACATAACACCTTCGTCGCGCCAATTACTATTGGAGATGGAGCCTATACGGCTGCCGGAACCACCGTGCGAAAAGATGTAGCTGCGGGCGACCTCGGAATGAATGTCACCCCACAGCGCAACATCGCAGACTGGGTACTTCAGCACCGTCCAGGAACCAAAGCAGCGGAAGCTGCCGAGAAAACAAAAAACTAGCGCAGGAGCCAATCAAGGTGAGCAAGATAACTATCAACGGACAGAAACGACTTGCCATCCTCAGCGGACGCGCTCACCCGGAACTAGCCCAGGAAGTTGCCAGGCTCCTCGGCACCGACCTCATTCCTACCACCGCATACGACTTCGCCAATGGTGAAACCTTCGTTCGTTTCGAAGAGAGTGTTCGCGGTGTCGATGCTTTCGTAATTCAGGCTCACCCATTCCCAATCAACCAGTGGATCATGGAACAGTTGCTCATGGTTGACGCCCTGAAGCGCGCCTCGGCAAAACGCATCACCGTGGTTGCCCCATTTTTCCCATACGCTCGCCAAGACAAGAAGCACAAGGGACGTGAGCCGATCTCGGCTCGCCTAATCGCAGACCTCTACAGCGCAGCAGGAGCCAACCGAATCATGTCGGTTGACCTTCACACTCCACAGATTCAAGGTTTCTTCGACGGCCCGGTAGACCACCTGTGGGCGCTACCAACCTTGGCCGACCACGTTGCCGAAAAGTGGGGCCACGAAGACCTAACCGTGGTTTCGCCAGACTCAGGACGCGTGCGCGTTGCCGACATCTGGGCAGACCGCCTGGGTGCTCCACTTGCGATTATTCACAAGCGTCGCGACCCGGATGTGCCAAACCAGGTTTCGGCTCACGAGCTAGTGGGTGAGGTCGAAGGCCGCACCTGTCTATTGGTTGACGACATGATTGACACCGCTGGCACCATCGTTGCCGCTGCCGCTGCTCTAAAGAAGAATGGCGCAGCACGAGTTATCGTTGCCGCTACCCACGCGGTGTTCTCAGACCCTGCGGTCGAGCGTCTCAGTGGAGATGCCGTTGATCACGTTGTGGTCATGGACACTTTGCCAATTCCTCCTGAGAAGCGTTTCGAAAAGCTAACTGTGCTCTCGGTTGCTCCACTAATTGCTCGCGCCATCAGCGCGGTCTTCGATGACGATTCGGTAAGCCAGATTTTCCCTGGCCATGCCTAAACAGCAACTTGGCCTCGGTGGCGCGATTGCCATCGGGCTGGCTTCAATGCTCGGCGCGGGCGTCTTCGTAGTTTTTGCCTCCGCATACCAAATCTCAACCGGCCTCATCTTTTGGGCAATAGCGTTGGCCGCGGTAGTGGCCTCGCTAAATTCGGCCGCCATTTTCCAGCTGGCAAAGCAGGTAGATCGTCCCGGCGGTGTTTACACCTATTCCCGAAAATACCTAAATGACCACTTCTCTTTTTTGAGCGGTTTTGCTTTTGTGTTTGGCAAGATCGCTTCGATCGCGGCCATTGCCTTGGTATTTCAAAAGTACGTTCTGCCAAACCAGCCGTTCTGGCCGTCGGCTCTTGCGGTTATCGCACTCACCATCATCAACATTCTCGGTATCAACCGCACGGCTCTCGTAGCGGCGATCATCAGTGCCACAACCATCTTGTTCTTCGTAACCGTTAGCGCGCTAGGTCTTAGCCACCCCAAGGGTTTGGTCGCATCTGCTCTGGATGTCATGCCAAGTAACCCGCTCCAAGCCGTGCTCGTTGGCGCGGGCGTGGTGTTCTTCGCGTTCGCCGGCTATGCGAGAGTTGCCACGCTGGGTGATGAAGTTAGAAACGCGAAACGAAACATACCTATCGCAATCGTGGTTTCGATGGTCAGCGTCGCCCTGCTGTACTTCGCACTCGCTTGGATTCTGCTCGATAACATCGGCCCAGAACTAACCCAAACTCAAACCCCGGTCGCCCAGCTGTTTGAAACCCTCACCAGCAATGTCTGGATCACACCACTGGTTGCGGCAATCGCTAGCCTCGGCAGCATGTTGGCGCTGCTTGCCGGAGTCTCTAGAACCGCCGCCACAATGGCCGAAGACGGCGAACTTCCAAAAGTTTTCCAACTTCGCAACCGCTTTGGCTCGCCTTGGCTGGCCGAGGTAATCATCGCTGCCGGAGCCATTGGGCTCTCAGCGATTGGGCAGATCGTCTGGGTCATCGGGTTCTCATCGTTCAGCGTCCTGTTCTACTACGCGGTCGGGCAAATCAGCGCTTCCGCTCAACCGAAGGCCGAACGAACCATGCCGAAGCTACTGAACTATCTAGGTGCGCTACTCTGCATCACACTGGCAATCGCCTTCGGAATAGAAACGTTTGTCATCAGCACAGGCATCCTGCTAACGGCGTGGGGAATTCGCGCCTTGTGGCTAGCCCGGGAAACCAACTAAACTAGGGGAAGACAACGGCGAGGGATCGAAAGATCCGTTATCGACGGGGCCGGCCCAAGTGGCTCCTCGCGTGCAAACGCTCGAGTTGAAACCCAAGGGCCCAAAAGCCCCAAATCATAGAAAAGAGATAGCAATGTCGCACGACGTCGCACAGCTAGTTGCTGAAACTCGCACCACCTTCGGTAAGGGCTCTGCCCGCAAGGCTCGCGCAGCCGGCCGCACCCCAGCAGTAATCTACGGTCACAAGACCGAGCCACGCCACATCACCCTTCCAGCCCACGAGGTTGCACTGGTTCTTCGCCACAAGAACGCTCTAATCGAGCTAGACATCGCTGGCAAGAAGGAACTCGTTCTAGTAAAGAGCGCAACCAAGGATGTTGTTACCCAGGTCATCGAGCACATCGACCTCGTCGTCGTAGTGAAGGGTGAGAAGGTTCACGTTGAGGTTCCTGTTCACATCGTTGGTGAGTCGCTATCTGGCACCACCATCGACCTTGAGCACAAGACCGTGAAGCTAGAGGCAGAGGCAACTCACATTCCTGAGTTCGTTGAAATCGTATTCAACAAGGAGGGTGCCGGTCACCACGTACTAGCCAAGGACGTCAAGCTTCCTGCTGGTGTGAAGATTGATCTTCCTGCTGACGAGCTTGTTGCTTCGGTTGTTGAGACCCCTGCCGGTCACGCCGAAGAACTTGCTGCACCTGCTGCCGCAGAGTAATCAAGATGTACCTCGTAGTCGGGCTCGGGAATCCTGGGCCCGACTACGCCTTTAACCGCCACAACGTTGGTCAGATGGTCATTGACGTTTTGGCATCAAGACTCGGTATCAAACTGAGCAAACACAAATCGAACACCAACGCCGGTGAGGGGCGTCTCGGAATCGGTGGCGAGAAGATCGTCCTAGCAAAACCGCTGAGCTACATGAACACCTCTGGCGGACCGGTCTCCAGCCTCGCCAAGTTTTACGGCATCGAACCAGACCACATAATCGTCATCCACGACGAACTAGACATCCCAGCCGAAGACATCCGCATCAAGTTTGGCGGAGGCCATGCTGGTCACAACGGCCTGCGAGACATCATTTCGGCGCTGGGAACCAACGACTACATCCGCGTCCGCGTTGGCATCGGCCGACCACCAGGACAAATGGACACAGCTGCCTTTGTACTCAAAGACTTCTCGAGCGCCGAGAAGAAAGAACTTCCAACCACGCTCGAACTAGCCGCCGACGCCGTCGAGGCCATCATCAAAGATGGATTGACCGCCGCACAGCAGCGCTTTCACTCCTAAACTGAGAATGTGAAACACGAAGAGTCCGAGGCACTACTACGCCTTGTTGCACTCTTCGCAGATGGTTATTCAACCTCGAAGCTGCAGTCGGCGATCACTAAAAAGAACATCAGAGTCACGCTTCCAACCGGTGCGAACCCTTTTGTGCTCGCGCTCGTGGCTGAGTATCGCAAAGACAAGAAACTTAATCAGACGCTCTTAGTTGTCACCCCAACCGGCCGCGAGGCCGAGGAGTTGGCAAATAGCCTCCCTGAACTCCTACCAAACGCCGAGGTGCTTCAGTTCCCTAGCTGGGAAACGCTGCCTCACGAGCGACTTAGCCCGAGCCCAGAAACCGTTGGTAAGCGAGTGCAGGTTCTTCAGCGTTTGCACGAATTACAAGAAAAGCCTGCCGACCATCCGGTCTTTGTGCTCTCCAGCATTCGTGCGGCTCTGCAACCAGTGGTTGGGGGATTGGGCGATCACCCTGCCCTACAACTAACAGCAAACGAAAACTATCTGCTGCCAGAACTCACCCTGAAGTTGGTTGAGCTTGCCTACGAGCGCGTTGACATGGTTACTCGTCGTGGTGAGTTCGCGGTTCGCGGTGGAATTCTCGATATCTTCCCAACCACTTATGAACACGCGGTTCGACTCGAATTCTTCGGCGATGAACTCGAGGAGATTCGTGCCTTCTCGGTGGCGGATCAGCGGTCGCTGCCAGATGCCACCACCAAACAAATCACAATCTTCCCAGCCCGTGAAGTTTTGATCACTCCATCGGTTGCGTCGCGTGCCAGGGAGATGCAACACGAGTTCCCGAACCTCTCAACCATGATGGCCAAGATTAGCGAAGGTATTCCGGTTGAAGGCATGGAGTCGTTGGCGCCCGTCCTGGTTGACAAGATGGTTCCATTTAGCGGTTATCTTCCGCAAGAGTCGGCTGTGGTCATCCTTGCTCCTGAAAAGGCGGCGGCTCGTGCGGCATCGCTCGTTGAGACCAATGAGGAATTCCTTCACGCCGCCTGGGACGCAGCGGCCGAGGGTGCTGTGGCTCCAATCGACCTCAGCCGAGGTGGCTTCATACCGATCAAAGATTTCATCGACGATCTGAAAACCCACTCGCTAATCGAACTGAGTCAGCTGCCATCCGGCGACGAAGTTGAAATCAATCTGGGATTGCTGGAACTTCCAAACTTCACCGGGCTGGATGTAACGGTTGACCAGTGGCTGGAAGATCAGTCAAAGCAGGGTCAGCAGATTTTCATCATGGTTCCAGGCCATGGCACTGCCGAACGTCTTGAAGAAAAACTCAAAGCCAGCCACCTAGAAAACATCACTGTCGGTCAGGCGGATATTCGAAAGGGCTTTGCGGCGCCCGAGAGCAAACTGATTCTGCTCAGCGAAGCCGACTACTACGGCAAAAACTCCACCTACATCAGCCCCAAGGCAAAGAAGTTGGCGGCTCGAAGGGGAGCCACGGTTGACCCGCTCACCCTGAAACGCGGCGACTACGTGGTTCACGAGATTCACGGTATCGGTCGGTTCGTGGAGCTGGTTTCGCGCAAGAGCGGAGTTGGCGGAAATCAGCACGACCGCGAATACCTCCTAGTTGAATACGCTCCGAGCAAACGTGGTCAGGCAAACGACACCCTGTTCGTTCCAACCGACCACCTCGACCTGCTCACCCGATACGTTGGTGGTGAAGCTCCGGTTCTCTCCAAGATGGGTGGCAGCGACTGGGCCAACCAGAAGGGCAAGGCCCGCAAAGCTGTTCGCAAAATCGCCATCGACCTGGTCAAGCTCTACTCTGCTCGTATGCATGCCAACGGCCACGCCTTCGGCCCAGATACTCCGTGGCAGCGCGAGATGGAAGAAGCGTTTCCGTTTGTGGAAACACAGGATCAGCTAAACACCATCGAAGAGGTCAAGAAAGATATGGAACGCAGCGTTCCAATGGACCGCCTTTTGGCCGGAGATGTTGGCTATGGCAAGACCGAGGTCGCCATCAGGGCTGCGTTCAAAGCCATCCAGGACGGCAAGCAGGTGGCCATGCTGGTGCCAACCACGCTTTTGGTTCGCCAGCACACCGACACCATCCTGAGTAGATTCGAAGGCTTCCCAGTAACAGTCCGTTCCCTGTCTCGCTTCCAAACCGAAAAGGAATCGAAAGAAACCATGCAGGGTCTCGCCGAAGGCTCGGTAGACATGGTGGTTGGAACTCATCGACTGCTTAGCGGCAACGTCAAGTTCAAAAACCTCGGCCTGATCATCATCGACGAAGAGCAGCGCTTCGGTGTTGAGCACAAGGAGAAGCTCAAGGAACTCAAAGCCAACGTCGACGTGCTTGCGATGTCGGCAACGCCTATTCCAAGAACGCTCGAAATGGCCGTCACCGGTATTCGCGAAATGTCCACACTTGCCACACCGCCGGAAGATCGCCATCCGATCCTCACCTTTGTTGGCGGTTATTCAGACAAGCAGGTTACCGCAGCGATTCACCGCGAACTTTTGAGAGACGGCCAAGTCTTCTTTGTCCACAACCGAGTCGAAAACATCGAACTGGTAGCCGACCACATCCGCGACCTTGTTCCTGAAGCGCGCGTCGCAGTGGCTCACGGTCAGATGGGCGAAAGTTCGCTGGAGCAGGTGGTCGTAGATTTCTGGGAGCGCAAGTTCGACGTCTTGGTCTCCACAACGATCATTGAAACTGGCATCGACATCCCGAACGCCAACACTCTGATCGTTGACCGCGCCGAAAACTTCGGGCTCAGCCAGCTTCACCAAATACGAGGACGAGTTGGCCGCAGTCGTGAGCGTGCCTACGCCTACTTCTTCTACGACCCATCGAAGCCACTTAGTGAAACCGCTCACGATCGCCTGGCCACTATTGCCACGAACAACGAACTCGGCTCAGGGATGCAGGTTGCTTTGAAAGACCTCGAGATTCGTGGAGCCGGAAACCTGCTCGGGGGAGAGCAGTCTGGCCACATCGCCGGTGTTGGCTTCGACCTGTACCTACGCATGATTGGCGAGGCCGTTGATGACTTCAAGGGGATCAAGCACGAAACCCCTGCCGAACTCAAACTCGAACTTCCAATCGACGCCCACATCCCTGCCACCTACGTTGACTCCGAACGCCTGCGCCTAGAGGCCTATCACAAGCTTTCCGCTAAGAGTAATGGCAGCAACACCAGAGCCGAACTCGACCAAATCAAGCAGGAACTAGAAGACCGCTACGGCGTAGCGCCACAGTCGGTGACCAACCTCATCGATGTCACCGAACTACGACAAGCCGCCAATCGCATGCAGCTAAAAGACGTTCTACTTATCGGTCAGATGGCCCGCATAGCACCGGTGGAACTAACGCCAGAGAACCAGATCAAGCTCAGCCACATCTTCCAGGGCTCCAGGTATCTGGCAACCGCAAAAGCCTTCAACGTGCCTGTCCCTCAGAACCTAACCGCCCGCGAGATGATTGACTGGACTTGGTTGCTGCTAAAGCAAATCGATACCCACAAAGAAACTAATGACTGAAACCAAACTTCGCACCGGCCTCATCTTCCTAATTGGTGCGCTCGGCGTGCTTCAGCCGTTCTCTTTAGACACCTACCTCCCAAGCCTCGGACAAATGGCGAAGGACATGAGCGTCAGTGAGGGAGTGATTCAGCAGAACCTCACATTCCTAACCTTCGGCATCAGCATCGGAACCGTTCTAACCGGCCCGATTACAGATGCCATCGGCCGGCGCAAGCCAGTGCTATTTGGCTTGGTCGGGTATGTCTTAGCAGCGCTACTAACCGCAAATGCGGTCAACATCGAAATGCTTTTCACCGGCCGCGTGCTTCAGGGCGTCACCGCAGCCAGCCTGGTCATCGTCGCCAATGCAATGCTTCGTGACCTCCACGAAGGAATTCAACTAATCAAGGCCTTCGCGCTCAGCATGGTCGTGGCCAGTTCGAGTTGGTTTATCGGGCCAGCCTTCGGCTCGTTCCTGTTCACGTTCACAAACTGGCGAGGTCTCAGCTACATCCTCGCCAGCGTCGCGGCGCTAATGCTCATCCTGATATCCATCAAGCTCCCAGACACCATGCACATCGACTCCAGAACGAAGAGCACTGCCAAGCAGGTAGCAATCAGATTCCGTCACTTAGCCAAAGACCGGGAGTTCTTGGGGCTGCTCACGGTTCAGTCAACGATTTCAATCTCACTCTTTAGCTACCTGAGTGTCAGCCCTTTCGTCTACAACAACGCCTATCAAATCACCCCGGTTCAGGTCGGTTATTTCCTGGCAATCAACTCGTTCCTCGCCTACACCGGTGGCCAGCTCGGCGCACGGCTGAGTGAAAAGCTCACCCCACCGAAAGCTCTTACCATCGGCCAGATTGTTGGCGCGCTCGCCGGATTGGGGCTAATCGCAACCGCCTCGATGAATCTCGGGTTCATCTTCTTCACCAGCTTCTTAGCCCTTTTCACTCTCGGCTTCGGAACCACCATCACCCCGCTGATCGGTATGGCCATGGCCAAACACCCCGAAGAGGCTGGAACCGCTGCAGCCATGGTTGCCGTCTCCGGAACGCTTGCAACGACCCTCGCCGGCGGTCTCTATGCGGTTCTTGACCACACCACCAGCTTTGGCATCGGAATCACGATGCTCTGCTTCATGACCCTCGGCATTTTCCTGCTCTACGCTGTGGTCAAGCCCAACAAAATGGAGGCACTCAAGTGAGTCAACTCGACGACCTAATCGCAACCGCTCACAAACTCCGCGCCCCTGGCGGCTGCCCATGGGACGCCGAGCAAACCCACGAGTCTCTCCTGACTTACCTACTCGAAGAGACCTACGAACTAATCGACGCCGTGCAGTCCAAAGACCCACAGGCCATCAAGGAAGAACTCGGTGACGTTCTCTATAACGTGATCTTCCACTCCGACATCGCAGAGGCGAACAGACAATTCACCATCGAAGACGTCGCCAAATACATGGAAGACAAGATGAAGTCGAGACATCCGCATGTGTTCGGCACCGACGCAGAGAAGCAAGAGTTCGCAGCCAAAACCGGCGACGACGTAATGAAGAGCTGGGACAACCACAAGAAGAAGGAAAAACCAGAACGCGAATCCGTACTCGACGGAATGCCTCTCGAACTACCTTCCCTAGCCCTCGCCAACAAGGTTGTAGGTAAAGCCGAAAAGCTCGGCCTTCTCGAAAAAGGTCAAAGCCCAATCGAGATCAACAACGAAGACGAACTCGGAGCACTGCTCCTAACCCTGGTCTCCGCCGGCCGAGCCAAAGGCATCGACCCAGAAATGGCACTCCGCAAGACCGTCACCGACCTCATGTCTGACATCCGCAAATTCGAAGTACTCGAAGCATCGGATGCTGGGGTTATCGCCAAAGAACTCTAGAGTTAGTCGCCCTTACGACTCAAGAAAAATCGATATGGGTTTCGCCTTCATCAAAAAATTGACAAGAGCAATCCATGACTATGTCTCCATCCACAATCTTGTAATGCGCCCTGTCTTCTGGGCTTTTTAGCCAAGGAGTCTTTGTGTCGGTCATAATCGGACATTCGAACATGTAATGGCCAGGCATCGTGCAATAACTGCAAACTTTATTTGGGCATGTTGACCTGTAGTGGCCGTCCTCGCCACAATTTCCGCAAGATCGCATTCTTCCCCCTCAGGTCACTGTGAAACAAAATCACATCATCATCTAATTACATTTTGAACCACAATCTTCAATGTCTGGCAAACTTAGAGGGTGGCTAACCAAGTAAATCCTCCTCGCGGTATGCGTGACTTCCTTCCTGGAGATAAGCGCGTTCGTGATGCTGTGCTCGGGAAGATTCGTTCGACCTATGCGGCTCGTGGATATCAGGAAATTGAGACTCCTGCGCTTGAAGATTTGGCTCGTCTGACTTCAGGTCAGGGCGGGGATAACGAGAAGCTTGCTTACCGCGTTATGAAGCGTGGGGCTGAACTTGAGGAAGCGTTGGCTACTTCGGGGGAGTTGGCAGATCTAGGTTTGCGATACGACCTAACAGTTCCGCTAACTCGTTACTACGCCACCAACCGTTCTTCCCTTCCTAATGTTTTCAAGGCCATTCAGACTGGGCCGGTTTGGCGAGCAGAGCGTCCACAGAAGGGCCGTTACCGTCAGTTTGTTCAGTGCGATATCGACATCATTGGTGATGCTTCGCTATTGGCGGAGATTGATTTGATTTCGTCGTCTTTGGCGGCTTTGGATGCTCTAGGGCTTTCCGATGCTGTGATTCGTGTGAACCACAGGTCGTTGTTGGTTTCCTTACTGTCGTCGCTTGGTGTTGCTGCGGCCGACCACGGCTCGGCGATGATCACCATCGACAAGTTAGACAAGATTGGTGCCGACGGTGTTGCCAAGGAACTTGAAGAGCGTTTCAGTTCTGCGGTTGGTTCGGCGTTTGCCACCTGGATTGCTGCGGTTGACGTTTCGGTTATTCCGGACGAGCTTGCGGAAATCTTCTCGGTTATCGATGGTTCACGTTTGAAATTCGATCCAACCCTGGTTCGAGGCATGGGTTACTACACCGGGCCAATCTTCGAGAT